>JAGWVL010000038.1 GCA_018970885.1 Actinomycetales bacterium | reverse complement strand
TGAAATCTTGATACTTGTCTCTGCCTTTGCCGTACTTTCCATTGCTGTGATGTTTGTGGGAAAGCGAAAACGAGAAGGTGTGGATCTATCTTTGCTGTTGTTGTTGGCCCATCTTGCACCTCCATTAATTGCATTTGCGGTCTATTTTGGGTGTTGGCATGCAATGCGGCACACAGCTCGCTTGACCCTTTCGCTACCGAAATGTATCGAAAGTTTGAACCAAGGATTAACTGGAAAAGCCTTTTCCAGCGCTGTCATTCCAGGATTACCTGCCCTGGTTGGAACCTTTGTAGTTGCAGCGGTATTAGCGTTAAGTGGTCAGAATTTTTCCGATGGGTTTTTCTGGATGGCGTTAGTCGTTGTGTGGGCGCTCACTGTGCCTCACATGGTAGTTACCGCTAAATTGGATCGTGCAGCATTAGCCTGAGCACATGAAGTTAAAAGTATGTGTAGTTGCTGCCTTTATTGTGGCAACGACATTGACTCCGGCACAAGCTGCTCCAATCTACTTATTTCCAATTGCAGATTGCGAAGCTAACTATGCACGCGCACACCATGACTATGCTGCGACCGATATTTTGACAAAAGCAGGGTGCAAATTTATTGCACCAATAGATGGTGTTGTAGATGAGGTTAATCGAACCGATCTTTGGAAGGGTAAGACAAATTTAGGTATCGATCGTGGTGGTTTATATGTATCGATCATCGGAGTAGATGGAGTTCGCTATTACGGTTCTCATCTGCGTTCTATCCCGACAAGTATTCAACCAGGGGTATCTGTTAAAGCTGGACGTCTATTAGGTACTGTCGGTTCAACTGGAAGTGCTCGTGGCACCGCACCACATCTTCACTTTGGAATTTCCTGGCCGACAGCTGCAAATATTTGGTGGGTGCGTCGCGGTGAAGTATTGCCGTGGAAGTATTTGGATGCATGGAAAGCTGGAAAGGATTTATCTCCAGTTAAAGAAGTAAATGCTCGCAAATTAAAGGTGGGAGAGCTTCCACCAGAACCAAAGAAGTAAATAAAAAACCCCGCCAGTTACCCGGCGGGGTTTTTTAATAGTTAGTGTTGATTAGGCAGGGTTTACTGCATCAGCCTGAGGACCCTTTGGACCCTGTACGACCTCAAATGAAACTGCCTGACCCTCTTCAAGGGACTTGTAACCGTTTCCTTGAATAGCTGAGTAGTGAACGAATACATCTTGTCCGCCACCATCAACTGCAATGAAACCGAAACCCTTTTCAGAGTTGAACCACTTAACTGTGCCTGTTGCCATGTATTTATTTTCCTTCGATATGTGGGTGATCCGAGAAATCCTCGGTTCACGGTCTTCCTCTTGCTCCAGCGATACCGATTATGCAAAACATGAAACGGGTACTGATTAAGCGTCCGACTGCGCCCAACTGTACCGCCTACCGCTCCGTATGCCTAAAGGAGGAGTAGACAGTTTTAGGCTCATTGGTGTCTAATTGAGGTGTTCGCTCCGCAAGTTTGAGCCGAAAATGCTGCTGGGGAAGGTCGCATTTGGGCAACCTTGCAAGGAGAACCATGGAACGTTTAACCACGCCTTCAAACCGTCAGCTGGTTCGGGGCTTCCTAACTATTCACTCAACGCCATCTGCTTTGCGCCACCATATTGACTGGGCGGTTCAAGCTGTTCTTGGAACCTGGGTAAAACCATCGTGGAGTCCACAACCTTTAATTCCCGGCTCCTATCGCACACAAATTGAGTTTCGTGATCGTGCAGGAGCGGCTGCCGAACTTGCAAGCACCCTTCGTAGTTGGCATTACCTAAACTTTGAAGTTATTGAAAACGGTGACAATGGTGGCGAATTATTTAGATGCACTCCAGAGTTGGGGATACATCGCGCAATCGTTGATCAGACAGGTGCGGTCATTCTTACTGAAAATCAACTGAGCGCGGTATTGAAAAACGCTTTTGATGAAGAAAGTATTCGCGAAGCAATTTCTTCACTTCTGGGAAACCCATGGGAGTTAGAGCTCGATCGCTTCAGGAGTGTTGACCTTCAAGAAGTTGCGCAGCTGCGCGCCATATAAAGAGTAAGATATAAATATGACTCAACTGAATGAAAGCCCAATTATCACCGTAGAACGTCGCAAAGCTGTAACAATTATTATTGCAGCTGTCATCATGTCACTTGCTATAGGTGGCGGATTGATGAAGGTTGGTTCTGGCTTTGCATCACGTAGCAGCGATGGAATTACTGTTACCGGATCAGCAAAGACAACAGCTACCGCCGATAATGCGGTGTGGGTTCTCAATGTAAGTTTGTCTTCACCAACAGTTGCAACAGCCGTAAATAAGGTTGATGCAGATGTTGCTGCATTGTCACAGTACCTGACAAAAGGTGGAATCCCAGCTGATGCATTAACCCTCGGTGCGGTAGCAACCTTTGCTAATGAGGAGTACAGCAATGGTAATGCGACAGGAAGAATACTTTCCTACCGTGCTACTCGCGAGGTAACTGTGCGCTCAAAGGATGTTCAACTAGTTTCAAAACTCAGCCAAGGAATCGGCACACTTTTAGCAACTGGAATCAATGCTAACAATTATGGACCTCAGTACTACATCTCAAATCTTCCAGAGCTGCGTCCACAGTTGATGGCAGAGGCGATGAAGGATGCCAAGGTGCGTGCAGAAGCGTTAACTAAGGCTGTGGGCGGAAAGATCGGATCTCTTGTCAATGTGAAGGCGGGGCCGATTCAAATCACAACACCAGATTCAACTATGACAGCTGATTATGGTGCTTATGACACTACAACTATTGAAAAGACTGTGACAGCCACAGTTTCTGTAACCTTCAAGAGTTAATAAGCAGCACGTCGGCTTGAAACGCGGCCCGATACCAACCACACAAGAACACTGTGCGAAGGCACTTGGATCTTTGCAGATGGGGCTGCAATAACAGGTTCATATGTCTGCACCCTCTTGGATGCGTCAAAAATACATCTAAATGTTTCACCCCAACTTGAATCCGGCAAAGTAAAAGTTGTTTCTTCACTTGATGAGTTGAGCATCAGCAGTAAAGCCTTATTAGGATCTGCTTCAACAAAGACTGTGATGCTTCGTTTTTCTTCATCACGCCAATGGTCATCACTCATCTCGTTGCCACCTAGAGAGAACCAAGCGATGTCTTTTCTATTTGTCCCCTCATCAACGGTACCGGTGAAGAACTCCGAAGCAACATCTGCTAAATATGTCTCACGTATTTGAGCTAATGACTTAACAGCGTTGAGAATATCTGTTTGATTTTCATTGAGTTGCCATGGAAGTGCCCAACCACCATTGAAAGCCGCCACGCTTAGCTCGGAATCATTAATGGGTAGTGAGTATGCATTGTTAGAACCATTTTGAGTACGACTTACCTCATCGCCCATATTAAGCATTGGAACTCCCGATGACAGCATTAAAGTTGCAAGTAATGATTTTTTGAGACGATGGCGGATCTCTTGAATGTGTGGATCGCTACTTTCACCTTCATACCCAACGTTCCATGACCGATTTGAATCATTACCATCGCTATTGTTTTCAAGGTTAGGTTGATTGTGCTTTTCGTTGTAGCTGACCATGTCATGAATGGTGAATCCATCGTGGGCAGCAACAAAGTTAATAGATGATGTTGGACCGCGATAGTGAAAGATATTGCTAGAACCGCTGATGCTCGCAGCGATATCTGAAACACCTTCTCCATAGCCTCGCGCTAAATCACCTAACCAAAATTGACGCACTGAGTCGCGATAAGCGTCATTCCATTCGCGCCAAGGATGTGGAAAATCTCCCAGTGAGTATCGAGATACATCCCAAGGCTCTGCGATCATCTTGAAGTTACGGAGCACTGAGTCGGCGCCGATGGCCGCCATGAGTGAAGAGTTAAATGCGCTGTTGCTGGTGTACAAAGCAGTTGTGAGATCAAAGCGGAATCCATCAACGCCAATGACTTCAATCCACCAACGTAAAGAGTCAATGATTTGGCGTACTGAGTGCGGCTTGCTGGCTGCAAAGGTATTTCCACAACCCGTTACATCTTCATAATTTCCATGGGCATCCTGCCGGTAATAGGCATGTCCATCAATACCTTTGTACGAAAGGGTTGGACCACCAACGCCACCTTCGGCGGTGTGGTTATAAACAACATCCAAAATAACTTCGATCCCTGCAGCGTGCAGTTGATCTACAGACCACTGAAGTTCAGAGATTGGATCTGATGTTGCTGCATACTCCTTATGGGGCGCTGTAAACAATAAAGAGTTATAGCCCCAATGGTTTTTGCGCCCTCGACCATGGATCGTTGGCTCGGTAATAAATTGGGCAATCGGAAGCAGCTCAAGTGCGGTGACACCAATTGATTTCAAATGTGAAATTGTGCTGGGATGACCTAGAGCTTTGTAACTTCCGCGTTCATTTTCGGGTATCTCTTGATTGAAAGCGGTAAGACCCTTTACATGTGCTTCATAAATAATTGTCTTTGCCCATGGAACTAAAGGTCGATTCACTTCACGAACACCTTGGTCGGTAACAACTGAATAGGGAACCTTTCCTGCACTATCTCGCGAGTCACGTTGATTTAAATCACCAGTACCTAAGCCATCTTGGGCTACATGGCCGTAAATTTCAGGACAGTAAGTAACCTCGCCGTCGATCACATGGGCGTAAGGATCGAGTAGCAACTTTGCCGCGTTAAAGCGAACCCCGTATTCAGGAATCCATGGACCATAAACGCGGTAACCATAACGTTGACCTGGGCGAACCCCTGCAAGGTATCCATGCCAGATGGGTCCATTGCGATGGGACATGGCAAACCGTGTTTCAACCAACTTACCGTTGACCTCATTAAAGAGGCACAGCTCAACCGCATCGGCGGCGTTGCTCCAGATTGCAAAGTTGGTTCCACCCTCTGTCACGGTAGAGCCGAGGGTGCGGGGATCTGCAGGAAGCATGGTGGGTATCTTGCCCTATGAAGAGCCTGATTTTGAAGTTAAGAGACTCTTTCCTCGTAAACTTCTTGTAAATCTGCGATTGATTGTGGCTGGAAATCAGCGAAGTACAAGTTAGTCAGATCTGATTCACCGCGTTTGAATAGCGGTCGCAACATTTCTGCAAACATCAAAACAATCGCAGCCGGGAACAAGTCAATTGATCGCTTCAAGAACCAAGGCGTTCCGTTACGTAACATCCATTTAATCGATTGCAGTTTAGAGACTTCCTGAACTGGTTCAATCTGGATAGGAGCAATTTCCCAGTCTTTTTGGAGCAAAATATCTCGAAAATGCTTGGCCAATAATTGATGGCCAAATTTGCTGGGATGCATCCGATCTACATGCCAAACTTTTCGATCATAAATGTTGTTGATGCGACGAGTTTGTAGAAGATCTGCACCGAACTCATTCGCAAGTGATTGTGTAACACGATTTACAGCATTGATCCGTCGCCTTAGGACTCTCGCCAATAAGCCTGGTAGTGGAACAATTTTGGTTGGATCATGAAGTTGTAGCAGCATGACATCAGAACCCAAAGCTCTCAACTGAGAGATCGTTTGGTGAAGATTTTCATATAGTTTTGAAGGGTTAAATCCATTTCTAAGCGCATCATTTCCTCCGACAATAACGGCCGCTATGTCAGGTTTGCAGAGTAAGGCTTGCGGAAGTTGAACTTCTAGAACTTCTAAAGACTTAGCCCCAGGTCTTGAAAGATTTGTATACACAATGGGATGTTCAATAGATTGCGTTAGATAATAAGCCCAGCCGCGATTAACTCCATTTACATCTGCATCTCCAACACCAGATGCTGCGCTATCACCCAAAACTGCAAAGGTGACAACTCTCTCCATTTACGCTGCTCGCAAATTTCTTTGGAGCGCGGTTACTTCTCGACCCGCACCATGAAGTCGCAACATCATCATGAGCGTGGAACTCCAAGGAAAGTTTTCTGCCTGGTGATGGCATCGCTGGGATAAGTCTGGTTGGGAAATTTTGAACTCCAACACCTGGTTAATTGCATCTGCAAAGGCTTGCGGATTGTTGTCTGCAACAGCCCCAATTGGATTTTTTGAATCCAGCATCAAGAACTCTCCAACTGCACTTGTTGCAGATGCAACTACTGGAGTCCCAGAAGCCAATGACTCCAAAGCTGCTAAGCAAAATGTTTCGATAGGTCCAGGAGCAATAGATACATCGGCACAAGCCATAATTTCAGCCAATTTATTGCGATCGACTATGTACCCTAAGAATGAAACCGGTTGACCTTGAGCTAATTTTTTCAGTTTGGCAAACATTGGTCCCATGCCAACGTAGATCAAACGTGCATTGACTCCACGCTTGCGCAGTTCAATGAGTGCAAGGATTGAGTGCTGTGGGTTTTTTTCTGGTGACATGCGTCCCAAGTGAATAAGAAGTACCTCTTGCCCTTTTAGTAGTTCATCCCGCAAGGTTGTATTTCGGAGTTTAGGAGAGAAAGTTTCTAGATCTACACCAAGTGGGATATTAACTAGGTTTTTAACTTTAATTGACTCGAACTCTCTTGAGGCAAAGGCTGTTGTTGCAATTACATTGTTAAACCGTGAAGCAAGTCGAGTGTTATGCCAATTAACCAATTTTTCGAATCTAAATCCAAGAATAGATTTAACTAATCCTGAAAGAGTTTCATGGCTAAAAACAACGGTATGTATATTTCTCTTTTTGGCCCATAGGCCCACACCAGAAAGTGTGAAGCGATCAGAGATTTCGAGTGCATCCGGCCTTAAAGTGATCAGAAGCTTCTTTACATCCTTGTTATTTCGAATTATTCGATACCCACCACTAAATGGAAGAACAACTGAAGGAACAGTTACTTTCTTTCCATGAACTGTTTCTTCACAGAAGAATCCATTTCCAGGCACAATGTAAGTGAACTCATGTCCGGCAGCCTTATACCCTTTGCCAAGCTCATGCAGAGTAGTTCTGATGCCACCAGATTTTGGGCCATAAAAGTTTGCAATGTGAACGATTTTCATGCGACCTTGACCTGACCTTCTTGAACCTTGGTCTTAATTAGTTCTTCGTAATGGGCAATTAATTGAGTGTTTACCGATTGCCAAGTTCGCTCAATTACAGACTCGCGAGCCCTAAACCCCATAAGAGCTGGCTCAGAGAGCTGAATAATTTGATTCACAGCGTGATTAAGACTGTACGAGTTTGCAGTATCAATCAGATAACCGGTCCAACCATGTTTAACTAGATCTGTTGGACCACCAAAATTAGGAGCAATCACAGGCACACCACTTGCTAGCGCCTCTTGAACGCTCTGACAAAAAGTTTCATGTTTACCTGT
>JAGWVL010000037.1 GCA_018970885.1 Actinomycetales bacterium | reverse complement strand
GCGAAGTACCAGACTGGACGAATCGAATCAGTCTTAGAAAACAATGATGCCGTCAAAGCAAAGATTGTGTAACCAATCGCAAAGACTCCACGAGCTGGTGCAACTAATGATGAGTCATTATCTAAACGTTCGATTGTGCGTGCCACACCATTTCGAATAGCAAGAACTGGAAATACCAATGCACCTAACGGAAGATAAGAAAGGTACCCTGCTAACCCGGAAGGCGGAAGGGAAAGATCAAAGGGAATTGAGTGTGCACCAATCCAGATCCACAAAGCTGCACGTAAGGGATCCCCGGTATTTCCCGTTGCACTTCCTGCGGTAGCCCATGCAAGAAGAGCGATGAAAGATGTAGGAAGTAAGAGCCAAGCAACGCTGCGCAAGACTTGGGGCAATGCAGCTCCAAGTACCCGCGACATCATGGTTATCGACCCATTATTGCGCGTAACAAGCGCGCGGTTTCGCTCGGTGTCTGGCCGACCTTAACGCCAGCAGCTTCTAATGCATCCTTCTTTCCTTGCGCAGTTCCTGATGATCCAGAAACGATTGCACCTGCGTGGCCCATCGTCTTTCCTTCAGGAGCTGTAAAGCCTGCAACATAACCAACAACTGGCTTAGTTACATACTCTGCAATAAAGGCTGCTGCACGTTCTTCAGCATCTCCACCAATTTCACCAATCATTACGATCGCTGTTGTCTCAGGATCATCCTGGAATGCACGTAAGCAATCGATGTGAGTTGTTCCAATAACTGGATCTCCACCAATACCAACCGCTGTACTAAATCCAATGTCGCGCAGTTCATACATCATTTGATATGTAAGGGTTCCAGACTTTGACACTAAACCAATGGGACCTGAACCTGTGATATCTGCAGGAATAATTCCAACATTTGATTTTCCTGGACTAATCAATCCCGGACAGTTTGGTCCTATAATCTTAGTGGTGCCCTTGCTCTGCGCATATGTATAAAAACTTGCAGCGTCATGAACTGGAATACCTTCGGTAATAACAACAACCAAAGGCATCGTTGCATCAATTGCATCAATTACCGCAGCCTTGGCAAACTTAGGTGGAACGAAAACCACTGAAACATTTGCACCTGTTGCAGACATCGCTTCGGCGACTGTATTGAACACTGGAAGTTGGTGGCCATCAATATCTACAACCTGTCCACCTTTACCGGGTGTGACTCCGCCGACAACCTTTGTACCTGAAGCCAACATTCGACGGGTGTGCTTGGTTCCTTCCGATCCAGTCATTCCCTGAACAATTACCTTGCTTGCATTATTGATGAAAATAGACATTACTTCGCCGCCAATTCTGCAGCGCGATTTGCTGCTCCATCCATAGTGTCTGCTTGCTCAACCAGTGGGTGCGCAGCCTTTGCCAAAATTGCTCGTCCTTCAACGACATTGTTTCCATCGAGGCGAACCACGATTGGCTTAGTGGCCTTGGGTCCAAGTAATTCAAGGGCTTGGACGATTCCATTAGCAACCGCATCACATGCAGTGATTCCACCAAATACATTTACAAATACGCTCTTTACATCCTTATCGCCAAGAATGATGGAAAGACCATCAGCCATAATTTGAGCCGACGCTCCACCGCCAATATCCAGGAAGTTTGCTGGGCGAACCCCGCCGTACTTTTCTCCTGCGTAAGCAACTACATCAAGTGTGCTCATAACAAGTCCAGCACCGTTTCCGATAATTCCAACTTGTCCTTCAAGCTTTACGTAGTTAAGTCCTTTTTCCTTTGCAACCGCCTCAAGCGGATTCTCTGCTGCCTGGTCAACAAGTGCTTCATGATCAGGTTGGCGGAAATCTGCATTGTCATCAAGAGTTACTTTGCCATCGAGTGCGATGACCTTGCCATCATTTGTCTTAACCAATGGGTTAACTTCAACAAGGGTCGCATCCTCGCCCTGGAAAACATCCCAGAGCTTCAAAAGTACATCGACAACTTGATCTGCAACATCTGCAGGAAATTGTGCTGCTGCGACAATCTCTTTTGCTTTAGCAAGTGAGATCCCATCGACTGCAGATACAGGAATCTTTGCCAGCTTTTCAGGAGCTGTGTGTGCAACCTCTTCAATATCCATTCCACCTGAAACAGATGCCATCACCAAAAAGGTGCGGTTTGAACGATCAAGCAAAATAGCCAAGTAGTACTCAGATTCGATGGGTGCAGCAGCTGCGATCATCACTGTTCGAACTGTATGACCCTTAATATCCATTCCGAGAATTGCGCCAGCTTTTTCGCGAGCATCTTGTGGATTTTCAGCTAGCTTTACTCCGCCAGCCTTTCCGCGGCCTCCAACTTTGACCTGTGCCTTTACGACAACCTTTCCACCAATAGTTGTTGCAGCTTTCTCTGCCTCATCGACGGTAGTTGCAACGCTTGCGGTCAAAACAGGTACACCGTGCTTTTCAAAGATGTCGCGAGCTTGGTATTCAAAGAGATCCACTGGGCTTCCAATCAGTTCAATTCTTCAGGCGCTAATGGGTGTAATCCTAGAGCTTCTCAACGGGTGCATAACGCAGCAGTAAACGCTTCTCGCCATACTGGCCAAAGTTAATTGTGGCCTCCGCCTTATCTCCTACGCCGGCAACTGAGACAACGGTACCTAAACCAAATGTGTCATGTGACACACGCTCACCAACTGCAAGCTCCATTGAAACGCTCTTTTTGCCGGTGGCCCGTGGTGGTGGCGTTGTGGTGGTTCGGTTCTTTTTAATCAGTGATGGAGAAATAGATGAACGCGATTGATTGCGCCATTCAATGACATCTTCTGGAATTTCATCGAGAAAACGAGAAGGAGGATTGTAATTAGGGGCACCCCATGTTGATCTATATTCGGCACGAGAAATATACAGACGTTGACGTGCACGTGTGAGACCTACATATGCAAGACGACGCTCTTCTTCAATCTCATCCTTTTCTCCTAAGGTGCGTGAATGAGGAAAAATTCCGTCCTCCATGCCCGTTAAAAAAACAGTTGGAAACTCCAAACCTTTTGCGGTGTGTAGGGTCATCATTGTTACGACTCCTCCATGATCTTCACCTTCTGGAATCTCATCGGCATCTGCAACTAGCGAAACTTTTTCTAAAAAGCCCGCAAGTGATATCTCTTCATCCTCGCCAAGTTCTTCATAGGGTCTTTCCTCATACTCCATTGATACGGCAACTAATTCCTTTAAGTTTTCTACTCGGACTTCATCTTGTGGATCGGTACTATCTGCAAGCTCCTTTAACAATCCAGATTGCTCAAGGGCGGCTTCGACAATTACAGATGGCTTGGTCTTTGCCTCAACCAAGACACTTAATGCGCTAATCATCGACGTAAATTCATTAATTGCTTGGGTTGCACGAGCTGGAACAGATTCGATCTCGCTGCACCGAAGTAAGCCCTGCCAAAATGAGATGCTGTTATCGCGTGCATAAAGATCAATGTAATCTAAGGATGTATCGCCAATACCGCGCTTTGGAACATTGATAATTCGGCGAAGAGAAATCTCATCCTCTACATTTGCCAGAACCCGCAAATAAGCCAAAAGATCCTTTACCTCACGACGTTCATAGAATCGAAGCCCTCCAACAACTTTGTAAGGCAATGCGCTGCGCATAAAGACTTCCTCTATTACACGAGATTGCGCGTTTGTTCGATAAAAGATGGCGGTATCGCCAGGGTTAGATACACCTTCTCTTTGCAGGGATCTGATTTCATTAGCGATGAAGTTAGCTTCATCATGTTCGCTTTCAGCAACATACCCAACCAGCGGAGTTCCGGCACCTGCATCAGACCACAAGTTTTTTTCTTTGCGACTTTCATTCTTGGTAATAACAGCATTGGCGGCGTTGAGAATGTTTTGGGTTGAGCGATAATTTTGTTCTAGTAACACAGTTTGGGCGTTAGGATAATCCAACTCGAACTGCAAAATATTTCTAATAGTTGCACCGCGGAAGCCATAAATAGATTGATCCGCATCTCCCACCACGCACAACTCAGCAGGTGGCTGACCTTCCAGATCGCTTCCAACTAACTCCTTGACCAGGATGTATTGGGCGTGGTTTGTATCTTGGTACTCATCAACCAAAACATGGCGAAACCTTGATCTAAAACGAGCCTTTGCTTCAGGGAATCGTTGCAAGACCTCTACCGTTTTAAGAATCAAATCATCAAAATCCATAGCATTTGCACGCATCAATCGCTGTTGGTAGACCGCGTAAACATCTGCGACGACCTGTTCAAATTGATTAGTTGTTGCGTTGAGATAATCCTGTGGGCCTAGTAACTCATTCTTCGCATTAGAAATCATTGCTTGGAACTGTCGAACGGGATAACGCTTGGGATCGAGATTTAACTCCTTTGCCACAATGGTTATCAATCGATTGGAATCTGCGGAGTCATAAATGCTAAATGAGTTGCTGTACCCCAGACGCATTGCCTCTTGACGCAAAATGCGAACACACGCCGAGTGAAAGGTTGATACCCACATTGATTTTGCAATTGGTCCAACTAATTCGGCGACCCGCTCCTTCATTTCACCGGCAGCTTTATTGGTGAAGGTAATTGCCAGTATTTGATATGGAGCAACATTTCTGCGCGACATCAAATATGCGATGCGACGCGTTAATACACGAGTCTTTCCAGATCCAGCACCTGCAACCACCAACAAAGGGCCACCGACATGAGTGACCGCCTCCGCCTGTTGAGGGTTAAGTCCCTCAATGAGTGGATCGATTTCAGACATACCGCTGAGTCTATTAGGCTTCATGCATGGAACCGATCGCAGATACCGAGATCAAGCGAGTTTTGGTCGTCAACGCCCACCCTGATGATTCAGATTTTGGCGCTTCAGGAACAATCGCTCAATGGGTGAAAAAGGGAATTGAAGTCGCATATGTATTTTGTACAAATGGCGATCAAGGTGGAGAAGAGTCTGGTTTTACGAAAGAAGAGATGCCCGCGATCCGTCAACGTGAACAACGTGCAGCAGGTGCAGCTATTGGTGTCACCGACATAACTTTTTTAAATTATGTTGATGGACATCTTGAGCCAACCATAGAACTTCGTAAGGACATTGTTCGACAGATTCGAATTTCAAAGCCTGATCGAATTGTGTGCCAGAGTCCTGAACGTAATTGGGATCGAATAGGCGCAAGTCATCCGGATCATTTGGCAGCAGGTGAAGCAACTATTCAAGCTGTCTATCCCGATGCACGAAACCCATTTGCCTTCACAGATTTACTCGAGAATGAAGGTCTACAACCATGGCGGGTCAAAGAGGTTTGGGTTTCTGGTTTTGCTCACCCTGATCACTGGGTAGATATCACCGATACATTTGATCTAAAGATGGCTGCCCTGCGCGCTCATGTTTCCCAAACAGCGCATAATAAAGAGCTAGAAAACATGGTTCGAGAATGGGGTCAGCGCAACGCAGGAATTGGTGGATTGCCGGAAGGTCGAATCGCTGAAGCCTTTAAAATTGTGAATACTGCTTAAAAATATTTGGCAAATTAATTATTTGAGACTGTTACACGATTAATTGAGATTGGCTGATTTGGCGCACCATCTGCGCCACCACCCTTGACACCAGCCTTTGCAATCGCTTTAACAATTTCTAGACCTTGAGTAATGGTTCCCCAAATTGTGTAGTTAGCGCTCAAAGTTGTATCTGCAAAAACTAAAAAGAATTGGCTACCATTTGTTCCAGGTCCAGAGTTAGCCATAGCAACTGTTCCAGCTGGATAGTTATTCAAACCTTCTGCTGGAAGATTCTCATCGCGATAGGTGAAGTTAGGTCCACCGCCACCAGTAGCTGTCGGATCTCCACATTGCAATACATATAAACCTTGTGTAGTTAAACGGTGACACAGGGTGTTATTGAAAAAACCACCACGAGCAAGAGTTGCTAACTGTGTAATTGTGATTGGGGCTTTTGCACCAACTGTTGTTACAACGATATTGCCGCAGTTTGTTGCAAAGGTAAATGTACGCGGGAATCGCTTAAGTAACTTATCTGCAGGAGCTACAGATGGTGGAGTATGACCAGCTGCTTTAGTTGGTGAACACTTAATTGCTGAAACCTTTTCAGCTTTAACTGACTTACCTTTTTGCTCAGCAAAAGCAGATGGTGAATGCATTAATAAGATTGCAGTAACTGCAACTACTAAACGCTTCACTTTTACTCCCTTTGACATGGCCCTAATGGTAAATCGAAATCCTGTGAAAACCCTTAAATTATTCCCATTCAATGGTGCCAGGTGGCTTGCTTGTTACATCCAAAACCACTCGATTTACCTCGCGGACCTCATTGGTGATGCGGGTAGAAATCTTTTCAAGTACCTCGTATGGCACGCGAGACCAATCGGCGGTCATCGCATCCTCAGATGAGACCGGACGCAAAACGATCGGGTGGCCGTATGTTCGGCCATCTCCTTGGACTCCAACACTTCGAATATCAGCTAACAGGACTACAGGACACTGCCAGATATTTCGATCTAATCCAGCTAACTTTAACTCTGCTCTCGCAATTGCATCAGCTTCGCGCAGTAAATCTAAACGCTCCTGAGTAACGGCACCAATGATTCGAATTCCAAGTCCGGGACCCGGAAATGGTTGACGCCAAACAATCTCTTCAGGCAATCCAAGCTCTAAACCAACTTGGCGGACCTCATCTTTAAACAAGGTACGCAATGGTTCTACCAAAATAAATTGCAGATCATCTGGCAAACCACCAACATTGTGATGAGACTTAATGTTTGCGGTGCCGGTTCCGCCACCGGATTCAACAACATCTGGATACAAGGTGCCCTGAACTAAAAACTCAACATCGCCACCCGCAGCAATTTCGCGGGCAGCTGATTCAAAGGAGCGAATAAATTCGCGACCGATAATCTTTCGCTTTTCTTCAGGATCTGTAACACCCTTAAGCGCGTTGAGGAATTGATCCTTTGCATCAATAACAACCAACTGAACTCCTGTAGATGCCACAAAATCACGCTCTACCTGCTCGGCCTCACCCTTACGCAATAAACCATGATCCACGAAAACACAGGTCAGCTGAGATCCAACTGCTTTTTGAATAATTGCTGCAGCCACAGCTGAATCAACTCCACCTGATAAACCACAAATTACCTTTTTGTTTCCGATCAATGACTTTGCTTTTGCGATCTCTGTCTCTGCGATATTTGAAGTGGTCCATGTTGCATCGCAATGAGCGATATTGATAAGCCAATTATTTAAGATTGCTCGTCCATATTCGCTATGCAAAACCTCGGGATGGAACTGGACTCCTGCTAAGAGACCGGTTTCATTTTCAAATGCTGCTATTGGCGTATTGGCAGTTGCTCCACACACGGTAAATCCTGCTGGTGCTTGTGAAACTGCATCACC
>JAGWVL010000036.1 GCA_018970885.1 Actinomycetales bacterium | reverse complement strand
GCAATGGGGCCGGCGAAGATAAGTCTTTGGTTGGTTAACTTCACCATTCCTTGATCCTTATCCATCTGCATCTCTTCGCCTGGAATCATCGTGCCGCTGTGTGAGCCGACTCGGTAACGGATGCCGGCAACGAGTGGAATAGAAAAGCCTTGGGAGCTGCCGCTGTATCGGGAGGGTGTTCGACCTGTCACGTGATAAATCGCTTGGCCGGTCCATAGGACGAGTTCGCCTTTTTTCTGCACTAAAGATTGATCATTGGGTTCATCACCTTGTGATGCGGCTGTAAAGATCTCTAGCGCGTGGTTGAGGACTTTGTTTTCTTTCTCCCATTCAAGCAGCGCTGACTCATAAACAGATTGGGCACGTTTTGCTGCACGCTTGGCTTTGAAGTTGGCAATAAATCCCATGGGTTTAGTATCTCTTTACTTTCGGTGGTTTGGGGTGTTTGGGCGCTTCCTAAAGTTGGTGGCTTAAGGGACAGATTACGCACAGTGACTGACAGATCGGAGAGCTACGGCTTCTTAGTGGTGTCCTCGCAGGATAGGTTGCGAAGTTGCAAATTTGGAATTACTAGCCGATCTCCTTTGCCATCTTTTTCAGTATAAAACTCCGTCATAGTTCGAAACTCTTTATTACAGACCAGACCTTTGATTTCAACAACAATCGGTGTGCGCGAGTCATTGACATAGCCGGATTCGAAGTACACCTTTTGGAAATCTACGGGATCGGTAACGTAGAGACGGTAGGACTGGTGGCCGGTGACCTCCCATGTTGCACGGGCCTTGAGGAAGCCATCCGGAACTACTTCGCCTTTGCTCACTTTTATCTTTGAAGTTGGTCCAGGGTTATAGGTTGGTTTTGGCTGTGGAGCGGGTGGAACAAACTTATCGATATCAGTTTTGATAGCTTCAACCAAGATTCCCTCAGAGTTGCTATCGAGAACATTAAACTGCCAGCCCAACCAAGATTTTGATTGGCCTTTGGTGACAAGTGTGTTTTGCGTGAGAACTGGCCCTTCTCCATGTGGGATGTATGTGTTAATTGTGTAGAGAAGTAATCCAGAACCATCGAATTGACCGGTACTCGCCTCGGCGGCAAGAGTTACTCCGGGCGAGAGATTAATTGTTAATAGTTTTGGATCTTTGCTGGTTGGGATATTTGAAAGGTAGTGCACTGAAGATTTTTGCTCGGTGATGCAACGAACTTCGGAGTCGTAGATCCAGCCCATTAAGAACTTATTCCATTCCAACAGGCTTATCCGATTGGCATCAGACATCAGATCCCATTTAGTTGGTACGGAAATCTCAGGGTTTCGCTCACGTGGAGCGCCAGAACTTGCCTGGCTGAAAAGATAAAGATCCTCAAAGGAGAAGAGTGAATGCCCAAATTCATGTACCCACAAAGTTGTACTGGCAAGGTTACCTGTGAGCAAGACCGCATTCATGTAACCAGTTTTTGAGTTCTTTACTTTCTCTCCAAAGGAAGCCTGGGCTGAGCCCAAACCTGTTTGACCCGGCAAGCCATTGCCGGTGACGAAGGCGAAGGTGTCGTAGCCATCAAAGTTAAAATCCTTCTTCTGTTTTTCAATTATCTCCATAAGGTGAGGAAAGTTTGGTACGCCCCAAGTACCACTGAATGGATTATCTGAATCTATGACCCACCATTCAGATTTAGGGAGAACATCTATCTGTAGCTCAAATCTACCTGCGGAGAGTTTTGTAAAGTTTTCTTTAATCGAAGGAATGGTCTCTTTGAGAATATCTAGATCTGAACTGAAGATTTGACCTCGTTGAAGTTTTTCATCTCGAAAAGGTAAGTCTTTAAAAGATAATGGGACTACTAGAACTTTTGCAGATTTCTTGCCAGTCACCGTTAGGGTCGGGCGAGGAAATCCATTTCGATGAGCAACAGCTCCACCCTCCAAATAATCTGGGGTCATATCTTCGGTTTTACAAGTATTGATTGCGGTCAAAGCTGAGTTTGGAGTGATCCGAGAATCTGTTGCAAGTAGGTTCTTAACATCTGGCTTTGCCTCAGGTGTTACAGAGGGTTTTGGGGCAGCGGCTTTAATGGCAACGCCCTTGTTCCAGATAAGTTTTGCTCCAGATTTAATGCAGGTGAACTTCACTCCACCAACGATTTCTGTTAATCCTACCTTTGTGCACTTTGTTCCAGCTTTTGGAGCTGCAAATGAAGGGGTTATTACAATTGATAGCGAAAGAATTACGGACAGAAACACCAGAAACTTTTTGTGCACGAGGCAATTATGGTAAAAAATTGGCTTTTACTCCATAACTGTCCTGGTCATACTTGAGAAAAAATTACCTCTTTTGGCATTTTGGACAGAAGTGAGAAGAGCGGCCACCAAATGCGATTCTTCGAATCTCGCGGCCACAACGTGGACATGGTTGGTGCTCCTGCCCATAGGCGGCAAGTGAGGTTTCAAAGAATCCACTTTCGCCGTTGACATTTATGTATAAGGAATCAAATGAGGTTCCACCTGCTTTGATCGCCTCTGCCATGACTTCAGTTGCAGCATCGATCAATGAGGCAATTTTTTTGGCACTTAGATCACAAGCTGGAGTTTCGGGATGGATCTTGGCGCGCCACAATGATTCATCGGCGTAGATATTTCCAACACCGCTCATAATCTCTTGATTCAAGATCACACTTTTTATTGCCGCCTTGCGTGTTTTAAAGCGGGTGATGACTGCGGTGCGATTAAAGTGTGGATCAAATGGGTCGAGTGCAATGTGACGCGCAGATTGTGGAATTCCATCGGTTAATTGTTCAATGGAGAGCCAGCCAAAAGTACGTTGATCGCTAAAGGCCAGATCGCGTTTGTTTAATCCTCGGCTTAATCGAAACTGTGCGCGCACATGGCCCGGTGCTGGTCGATCTTTTCGGGCGATGAGAAATTGGCCAGACATTCCCAAGTGCGCAACAAGTGCGTAGTCGCGATCGAGTTCAAACCACAAGAATTTTCCGCGGCGATTAATAGTGTTAATGCGAGCGCCGATGACAGTTGATAACGGTGCAAGTGATGCTGGTTTGATTACACGTGGATGCAGCTCTAGTGCGCTGCGAAAGGTGTAACCGGTAAGCAGGTGATGTAATCCTCGACGTACTGTTTCTACCTCGGGTAATTCGGGCATGGAGCTATGCGAGTCAGGATTATGTTTTACAGTGTATTGAGAATGCCGATTGCAGCTGTTGCACCTGCAGCGATGAAGAAGATAGCAAGTGGTACCCAGCCAAATACTTGGTAAGCGGTGATCTTGTCGTCCTTCAGGCCTGTCTCATTTTCTCTGCTCATGATTGAAGGCTACCGATTCTCTTGAATGTTTTCTAATTGATCAAAAGGTTGGTTGCTGGTTGATTACTTCTGCTTCAGCAATTCAGCTGCATCTGTGTGACCTGCAGCTTCAAGCTTTGCGATCATGTCTGCTTTTACAGCCTTAACAACATGATGAGTGCCGTTGCAGTTCTTCTCTGGATCTGTTGAGTATCCGCATGTACAAGCGCCCATGTTTGTTCTCCTTCTTAGTTGTTGGGATAAGCGTAGTTACTTTGCGCAGATCACGCCTGTTCTGAGAGTAAAAAAGTAGCCCCGCTCGACTAAAAAGCGGGGCTACCCTTTTGGACGAGTGTTCGACGGGAATCGAACCCGCACCAAGCAGTTGGTGAAACTTCTTATGCTGCCATTACACCACAAACACTCGCGACTGAATGATGTGACAACTAGAAGTAGGTAATAGACATCGGGAGTAAGTCTGTGGAAAACAACAGTGGCCCCGATTTCTCAGGGCCACTGTTATCGAACACTCCAAGGTAGTCCGTTTATAGATTCGAGTAACCAACTCGAACGAATTACCTGTGATTATTAAAGCAGAAATCAAAGTTACTCGGAGTTAACTCCGGTCTAGGGCATGACCAATCCGCCATCAACGGGAACAGTAACTCCGGTGACGTAACTAGAAGCATCGCTAACTAGCCAGATCAGGGTTGCTGCGAGTTCTTCGGGATCTCCTAGGCGACCGGCTGGTGTGAAGTTCTTGATCATCTCGACCATGTCCTTAGGAAGTTCATCGCTCATTTCCGATGGAAAAAATCCTGGTGCGAGCGCATTAACGCGAATGTTCTTGCGGCCGGTCCATTGTGTTGCAAGATCGCGGGTTAATCCGATAAGTCCTGCCTTACTAGATGCGTAAGCTGCTTGCGGCAACATCTGTGGTTTTAATCCGAGAACACTGGAGATGTTAACGATTGCACCGCCAGTGGTGTTTGCGCGGGCAAAGGCTTGAGCCATCCAATATGCGCCAAATAGGTTGACGTCGATTACCGCTTTGTATTGTTCTGGAGTTTCTTTAGTTGATGGAACTGCGGTTCCGACTCCGGCGTTGTTAACCAAGATATCGACATGACCAAAGGTATTTACTGCGTGTGCGATTAGTGCGTCGCATTGTTCTGGTTGAGTGACATCAGTTTGTAGTGATGTGTAGTTGCGGCCTGCGGCTTCTACTAATTTGCCGGTGTCTGCGAGGCGATCTGCGCGGCGAGCGCCGAGAACAACATCTGCTCCGGCTTCTGCAAGGGCTTTAGAAAAGGCGACTCCGAGTCCTGATGATGCGCCGGTAACAACTGCGACCTTGCCATCTAAACGAAAGCGGTCCATGACGCTCATGATCTCTCCTCAAAACAGGTAATAGTGCGTAGGCTTACAGGTATGGACTTTAACCTAAGCGCGAAGACAACTGAATACGCCGCCAAGTTGCAGGCGTTTATGGAGGCTGAGGTTTTTCCGGCAGAGCGCGTCTATGAACATCAGCGGGCGCAGTTAATCGCAGCGGGAAAGCCACATGGTGTTCCGGCTGTTGTTGAAGAGTTAAAGGTAAAGGCGCGGGCGTTGGGCTTATGGAATCTGTTCTTGCCTCATAGCACCGATCCCCATCATGGGTTGTCAGTTGTTGAGTATGCGACGCTGGCAGAGATAACTGGGTGGTCGCCAGATTTAGCACCTGAGGCAACAAATTGCGCAGCACCTGATACCGGCAATATGGAGCTGCTAGATATGTTTGGTACCGAAGCGCAGAAGAAGCAGTGGTTAGAGCCGTTGTTAGAGGGACGGATTAGATCAGGGTTTGCGATGACCGAACCTGATGTTGCATCCAGTGATGCGCGGAATATTCAAACGTCGATTGTGCGTGATGGTGATGATTATGTGATCAATGGTGTGAAGTGGTGGACCACTGGTGCGATGGATGAGCGTTGCAAGATCTTGATTGTTATGGGAAAGACAAATCCAGATGCGGCTGATCATCAACAGCAGTCGATGGTTCTTGTTCCGGTAAATACACCTGGCGTGAAAATTGTTCGCAACTTAACTGTCCTTGGATATGTGGATCAGCATGGTCACGCCGAAGTTACCTTTACAGATGTGCGGGTTCCGATTGCTAACTTGATTGGTAAAGAGGGAACAGGTTTTGCAATTGCGCAGGCGCGTTTGGGGCCAGGGCGTGTGCATCACTGCATGCGCGCAATAGGTATGGCAGAGCGAGCGCTGTCATTGATGATCCAGCGTGCTAATTCGCGAACTGCTTTTGGCAAAGAGCTATCGCATCAGGGAATGATTCAAAATTGGATCGCAGAGGCTCGCATTGAAATCGAGCAGGCGAGGTTATTGGTTTTAAAGTGTGCGTGGATGATCGATACACATGGAGCAAAGGCTGCTCGTAAAGAGATCGCTGCGATCAAGGTTGCAGTTCCGCGTATGGCACAGCAGATTGTCGATCGTGCAATTCAGGTGCATGGTGGTGCGGGCGTAAGTCAGGACACTGTGCTTGCTGCTATGTTTGCAGGCATTCGCGCATTACGTATTGTTGATGGACCAGATGAAGTTCATATTCGTGACATTGCTCGTATGGAAATCCAGCCTTAAAGGGCATGAAGGATTTAACGCCCGTAAGGGATGAAGATCGTTTTGATGTTGCGCGGATGCATCAATGGTTGAAGCCATTTATTGGTATCGATGTGTTGCCAGAGGTTTCACAGTTTCGAAGCGGTGCATCAAATCTGACTTACCTGTTGCAATATCCAGATCGCGAATTAGTTTTACGTAAGCCGCCGGCGGGTATGAAGGCGGCATCGGCGCACGATATGAAGCGGGAGTTCTTGATTCAGTCGCGGTTGCAGCCGGTCTATCCCCTGGTGCCATCGATGGTTGCATTGTGCGAAGACCTATCGGTTATGGGCTCTGATTTTTATGTGATGGAAAGAGTTGTCGGAGATATTTTTCGGCGCGATGTTCCAGAAGGTGTAACACAGGCAGATGTTTCGGTGATGGCGGATTCTTTGATCAATGGTTTGGTGCAGCTGCATGCGGTGGATGCATCGATTTTGGCAGAGCTCAATAAAGGCCCTGGATATGTGCAGCGACAGGTTGAAGGTTGGTCAAAACGTTATCGCAATGCGTTAACCGATGATGTTCCCAATGGTGAAAAGGTGATGGCGTGGTTAGAGGCCAACCGTCCTGATGATGTTGCATCCTGTGTGATTCATGGAGATTGGCGCATCGACAATGTTGTCTTTGATTTAAGTGCGGCGCGGATTGTTGGCGTATTGGATTGGGAGCTGGCAACAGTTGGTGATCCGCTGATGGATTTAGGTTCAGCGCTGGCGTATTGGGTAGATCATGATGATGAACCGGGATTTGCAGCTTTGCGACGTCAGCCAAGTCATTTGCCGGGAATGCCAACCCGCGGAGAGTTTGTTGCGAAGTATTTAGCGGCAAGTGGTGTGCGCTGTGATGACTTTACTTTTTACGAGGTCTTTGGGTTGTTTAGATTAGCCGTGATTATTCAGCAGATCTGGGCGCGTTATGTTGCAGGGCAAACTACCAATCCTGCTTTTGCGGGCTTTGGAGATGCTTGCAATACCTTGATAAATCGCGCAGAGAGCAAACTTTCTTAACCTAGTTACTAAGTGCTGCGAGTTTTTCTACGACCTGCTTGGCGGATGGATTAGTCATCGCGGTTCCATCGGTAAAGACAAGAGTTGGAACTGTGCGATTGCCACCATTTACTTTCTCAACGATCTCAGCGGTTCCTGGTACCTCTTCAATGTTGATCTCTTCGAAGGTAACGCCGAGCTCTGCTAATTGAGACTTCAGACGTTGGCAGTAGCCACACCAAGTTGTTGAGTACATAACAAAGGACATTGGGTTCACTTTCGATTGAGGTTGCTGAAGTTTACTCACAGTGACAAAAAAAGTAGCCCCGCTCGACTAACTGCGGGGCTACTTAGTGGTGCGTGCCACTGGTACGATTCGAACGCACGACCGGTACTTAGTCAAAATACTGCTCTATCCGCTGAGCTACAGCGGCACGCATCGCGGAACATAGATGTGCGTGGCCGCAAAGAAATTTCCAACAAAAATTCTGTGGATACATCAGCGCGCATTTGTCGGTGGGTGAGGCTAGATTTTTGGCATGAGGACATTGCGGATGTGGAGCGGGCTAATTCTGCTCTCACTGTTGTCCATCGGAATCTTGAATTTCTCCAGTGAAATTGTGCCGGGTAAAGCTTTTGATAGCACCGCAAGCTTTTTGATTTTGGGGCTCTTTGCTTTTGTGGTGATGCGCACTTTGCGGGTACCGACCAATATTTATTTGGGAATGCCCGTATTTGGTTGGAGGTTTTTTCTTGCCCTTGTTTTGACAGTCAATTTAATTGTTGTGCAGATCCGAGGTGAAGCTTTCTCAGAATTAGATACTCAAGGTTGGATACATGGCGTTATCTTCTTGAGCGCCATTGCCTTTGCAGAGGAGATCTTTAGTCGAGGGGTCGTTTTTGGAGTCTTGCTACGACATGGTTTGGTTGTAGCGGTCATGGGATCTTCACTGATCTTTGGAGTGATGCATCTGTATGGGTACATCGGCGAGTACTTTGATCCGTGGCGTGCCTATTGGCATGTTGTATCGGCAATAGCATTTGGAGTTTTTGCCTGCGCGTTGATGCTTGTTACACGCAGTATTTGGATGCCAATACTTTTGCATACCTTCTCAAATGCAGGGCTGCTCTTTACTGATATTGCTGAGGTTAAGGAGGTTCGCGCAAAGCCAATCTCTGTTGATTTGTGGAGAGGTATTACCTATCCGCTACCGGCTTTTGCAACCTTTGTTATTCCTGCCCTGATTTTATTGTGGATTAATGCAGGAACGCCTTTACATCCACGATTGCGTCAGTTGGCGATCAAATGGAGGTTGATCGAAAGTGAAGAAAAACTACCTGTTCAGGAAAGTTAATATCTTTGTTGCCAGTTTAACGGGCCAGGAGTTTCTATGGCTTGCGATCCATCGGTAGCCGGCACGACCAATTTCACCTGATGCTGTGATTAATCCAGATTGAACTCTGTTTCCACGGTGTTTTAATAAGAAAGCGATCGCATCCGCACCTGTGTAAGTCGAGCCATCACTAATCACATAGACCTGCTTTGCGCATTGTTCGCGGGTTAAGTTGAAGGGTGCAAGATCTGCTGTTTGAAAAGCAAGTGCATCTACCTGTAATTTGTTTTGAATCCAGGTAATAGATTGCCGACAAAACTCGCACTCACCATCAAAAATAACTGTTATGTGCTTCATGAAAGTGAAAGTTTGATCTCTTGGCC
>JAGWVL010000035.1 GCA_018970885.1 Actinomycetales bacterium | reverse complement strand
TCAGCACGCACATCTTCACTTGCAGTCTCTTCCGCAAATTTCTTTAGCGCATCTAGCGCTTTGCCATCAACACGTTGTGGCACCTGAACCTCAACGGTAACCAATAAATCGCCTGTAGTGCTGCCTTTTGTTACCCCCCGACCCTTTACGCGCAGGGTGCGACCGTTGGGTGTTCCGGGTGCAATGCGCACGGTTACATCATCACCAGACAGTGTTGGCACTTTTATATCTGCACCTAATGCAGCTTCAGTAAATGTAACTGGCAAAGTTAGTGTCAGGTTTTCACCTTTACGGCCAAAGATTGGATGTGGCTTTACATGTAGTTGAATAAAGAGGTCTCCAGGTCCTGCTTCTCCTGGTGAACCTTTACCCTTCATGCGAATCTTTGCGCCATCATTAACACCTGCTGGAACACGTGCCGAAATATTTTGCGATTGACCGCGATCCATTCCTAGACGAAGTTCAAGGGTTGTTCCAAAGACTGATTCGCGAAAGGAGATTGTCGCTTCAGTTTGCAGATCTTGACCTTTGCGTGGACCACGTCGGCCGCCACCACCAAAAAGGTTGGCAAAAATATCTTGTGGATTTCCGCTACCAAAGATGTCGCCGAAATCTCCACCTTGAAATCCACCACCGGTAGGTGCGCGGAAGCCACCCCTTTCAAACAATGTGCGTGCTTCATCATATTCGGCACGCTTCTTTGCATCAGATAAAATTTCATAGGCTTCTGAGACAGCTTTGAACTGTTCCTCTTTTGCTGCATCACCCTTTGTTTTATCAGGGTGCAGATCACGTGCAAGTGAGCGGTACCTCTTTTTAATCTCATCGGCAGGGGCTTTCTTATCTACGCCCAGGACTTTATAAAAATCCTTCTCGTATAGATCTTTGGCCGCCATTGTTGATTACGCTCCTGCTGGATCTGTTACAGCTACACGTGCCGGACGCAAAATACGCTCCTTGTACTTGTAGCCAGGTTGCAA
This sequence comes from Actinomycetales bacterium, assembly GCA_018970885.1. Classification (GTDB taxonomy): domain Bacteria; phylum Actinomycetota; class Actinomycetes; order Nanopelagicales; family Nanopelagicaceae; genus Planktophila. The sequence continues at coordinate 8,161 of JAGWVL010000035.1, read as the reverse complement.
AATTTTGGTTGCGGTTGCCACTGCAACATCTGCTGATTCATCATGCATTAACGCCTCATGAATCTGCGGATCAAAGGCCTCACCTTCGGTGCCGTACTTTTCTAGGCCGATGCGTGAAGTTATTGAATTTAACTGGTCTGCAACCGCTTTAAAGCCTCCGGTTAACTCGCCATGTTGTTCTGCGCGATCAACATCATCAAGTAGCGCTAGTAGTTCTGTTAACACAGAGCCAACTGCGCTTTCAAATGCAACTGCGCGATCACGTTCTACACGCTTTCGGTAGTTTGCATACTCGGCTTGCAGACGTTGTAAGTCAGCGGTCAATGTTGCAACCGGGTCAGTCTCCTGACCCGGCTCAACGACCTCTTCAACTACTTGTTCAGTAGCTTCCTCTGACATTACTTCTGATCTTCTTCAATTACTTCAGCGTCTTCAACACCATCTTCTGCAGGTGCTGCATCGCCTTCAGCTGCTGCACCGGCTGCGTATAACGCTGCACCAAGTGCTTGGCTAACAGTTGCAACCTTTTCAGTTGCAGATTTGATCATCTCGTAATTTGAACCACCAAGTGCAGTCTTAAGTTCTGCAAGAGCAGCTTCTGTCTCTGTCTTCTTCTCAAGTGCTTCACCTTGTGACAACTTCTCTTCGTTGTCCTTGATGAACTTTTCAGTTGAGTAGAGCAGTGAATCTCCCGCGTTACGGATTTCAGCCTCTTCCTTGCGCTGACGATCTTCTTCAGCGTGTGATTCGGCATCGGCCATCATGCGCTCGATCTCTTCCTTTGAAAGTGCAGATCCACCTGTGATGGTCATGCTCTGCTCTTTACCTGTTCCAAGATCCTTTGCTGATACATGAACGATTCCGTTTGCATCGATATCAAAGGTAACTTCGATTTGTGGAACTCCACGTGGTGCAGGTGGAAGACCGGTTAGTTCAAACATTCCAAGCTTCTTGTTGTAAGCAGCCATCTCGCGCTCACCTTGGTATGCCTGAATCTGAACAGCTGGCTGATTGTCATCAGCGGTGGTAAATACCTCGCTGCGCTTTGTAGGAATTGTTGTATTTCGCTCGATCAACTTTGTCATCACGCCACCCTTGGTTTCGATACCAAGTGAAAGCGGAGTAACGTCTAGAAGCAGAACATCCTTAACTTCACCCTTCAAAACACCAGCTTGTAGAGATGCTCCAACAGCTACAACCTCATCAGGGTTTACGCCCTTATTTGGCTCCTTACCGCCGGTTAATTCTTTTACAAGATCTACAACAGCTGGCATACGAGTTGATCCACCAACAAGTACAACGGAGTGAATCTTTGAAATAGCAATTCCCGCATCCTTGAGCACTGCCTGGAATGGCTTCTTGCAACGCTCTAGTAGCGCAGCTGTTAATTGCTGGAACTGTGCACGAGTAATTGTTTCATCCATGAACAGTGGATTCTTTTCAGCATCAACTGTGATGTATGGAAGGTTAACTGAAGCAGATTGTGATGATGACAATTCGATCTTTGCCTTTTCAGCAGCTTCACGAATTCGTTGCATCGCCATCTTATCTTTTGTTAGATCAATTCCATTTTTTGAACCAAAGGTTTGAACTAGGTAATCGACAAGTGCTTGATCCCAGTCATCTCCACCAAGGTTGTTATCGCCGTTAGTTGCCTTAACTTCAACAACACCATCGCCGATTTCTAGAAGTGAAACGTCAAATGTTCCACCACCAAGGTCGAAGACAAGAATTGTTTGCTCCTTGTCAGCCTTATCTAATCCATATGCGAGCGCTGCAGCGGTTGGCTCATTGATGATACGTAAAACATTGAGTCCTGCGATCTCGCCAGCTTCCTTTGTCGCTTGACGTTGTGCGTCGTTGAAGTAAGCAGGAACGGTGATAACCGCATCCGTTACTGTTTCGCCTAGATAGGCTTCTGCATCGCGCTTTAACTTTTGTAGAACGCGTGCGGAAATTTCTTGTGATGTGTACTTCTTGCCATCGATATCGATACTCCAGTTAGTACCCATGTGACGCTTAACGGAACGGATTGTGCGTTCAACGTTTGTCACTGATTGACGCTTTGCGACCTCACCTACGAGCACCTCGCCATTTTTTGCGAATGCCACGATCGATGGGGTTGTGCGTGCGCCTTCCGCGTTGGCGATAACCGTTGGCTCGCCACCTTCGAGGACGGATACGCAGCTGTTGGTTGTACCGAGGTCGATTCCGACTGCTCTAGCCATTAATGTGTGCTCCTTCTTCTCTCTCGAGCCTGATTTAGGGTCGAGGTTTGTTGAACCTGAGTCGATCTTACCCAAAAGGTTGAGTCGTTGCGACTCAGGTTTCATAGGGGATAACACCGAGGCCATTCGGCTTATTCCCGACAGGCCTACACCTCTACCCTCTGTCTATGAACCTCGCTCTCGCAGGCCTGTCCTACGGCATCACCGTTGTCGCCCTGGTCCTCTTAGCTGCTCGCACCAAAAAGCTGATCGGTATCTATAAGAAGGGTCAGCCAGATCCAACACGTGGCAACGATAAGGCGCAGCGTTTGAAGATGGCCTTTGGCGAAATCTTTGGACACACCAAGATGCTCAACTTCACCGTTGTTGGATTTGCCCACTGGTTTGTGATGGTTGGTTTTTTTGTTTTATTTGGAACTTTGGTTACCGCCTACGGACAACTTGTTGATCCACGTTTTGCATTGCCAATCATCGGACATTTCTGGGTGTACGAGTACATCACCGAATTAATTGCTTGGGCAACCGGTATTGGAATTGTCGCGCTAATTGGAATACGTCAAGTTACTTATCGTCGTAACAAGCGTTCACGTTTTGCAGGATCTGGAATGGGCAAGGCGTATTACGTCGAATTCACAATTGTGTTGATTGTCTTCTGTGTCATCGCATTGCGCGGTCTAGAGGGTGCGTTATCTGATGAAACCGCCTGGAATCGTCACTTCATTACAACCTGGTTTATCGCAGCGATGTTTAAGTCAATGACTTTGACCCAACTAGAAAATTGGATTCAAATTGTTGCAACGATCAAGATCGTTGGATCGATGGCCTGGTTCATTGTCATAGCTAGCAATCTGACAATGGGTATTGCATGGCACCGCTTCTTAGCGCCATTTAATATCTTCTTCCGTCGTAACGCAGATGGAAAATCATCACTAGGTGCGCTGCCACCAATGATGTCTCATGGTGAAGAGATTAACTTTGAAGATCCAAAGGAAGATGATGTCTTTGGTCTTGGAACACGTGCAGATATTTCTTGGAAGGGTCTGCTCGACATGTCCACATGTACTGAATGTGGACGTTGCCAATCTCAGTGCCCTGCATGGCACACTGAAAAACCATTGTCACCCAAGCTTTTAATTATGGCGATGCGCGATCACGCCTTTGCTAAAACCGTTGAAAATGAGGCTTTAGTTGGCGAAAACTCACCGATTAGTCTGGATGTTTTGTGGTCTTGTACAACATGTGGTGCCTGCGTGAATGAGTGCCCAGTTGATATTGAACATGTGGATCACATAGTTAACATGCGTCGTTTTCAAGTATTGGTTGAATCCGAATTCCCATCAGAGCTTGGTGGAACCTTTAGAAATCTAGAAAAGGCGGGTAACCCTTGGGGTGCTAACCGCGCAGATCGCGAAGCATGGATCGCAGAATGTGATTTCCCAATTAATGTTATTGAAGGCGAACTACCAGAAGAGGTTGAGTACTTGTTCTGGGTTGGTTGCGCTGGTGCTTATGAAGAGCGTGCGAAGAAAACAACAAAGGCGGTCGCAGAGCTGTTGTACATGGCTGGTGTGAACTTTGCAGTTCTTGGTAAAAAAGAAACCTGTACTGGTGATCCTGCCCGTCGTGCCGGAAATGAATTTTTGTATCAGATTCTTTCCCGTGAAAATATTGAAACCTTTAAAGAGGCGTTTGGTGATCGACCAAAGGGTAAGAAAAAGGTTGTTGTTACCTGCCCTCACTGCTTTACAACAATCGGTCGCGATTACGGTCAACAAGGTTTTGAACTAGAAATGGTTCACCACACTCAGTTGCTCAATCAACTGTTACGTGAAAAACGTTTGCTTCCGATCAAAATGTCTCACACCGCAATGACCTATCACGATCCTTGCTACTTGGGTCGTCACAACGAGGTCTACCAACCGCCTCGTGAAATTCTGGAAGCAACTGGTGCCCAGTTAACTGAGATGCCACGTAACAAGGAGCGTTCATTCTGCTGTGGTGCAGGTGGTGGACGTATGTGGATGGAGGAAAAAATCGGCACCCGCATCAACATCAACCGTGTTGAAGAGGCGATTGCAACGGGTGCAACTGAGCTCGCTGTTGCCTGTCCTTTCTGCCGGGTCATGACTAGCGATGGAATGAACGCCAAAGAGTCTGCCGTTGAAGTCTTGGATGTTGCACAGGTATTACTGCGCTCCGTTCAAGAGGGTTAGGGTCAGAGAAAACTAAGTTCAAATACCACCCGTTCTCAGGAAACTTTCAGGCTGTGAGAGCATTCTCTAGCCATGACAACCTCACTTGAGAAAAATTCACAACGTATTTTGGTCGTTGATGATGAAGCAAGCATCAGCGAGCTCATTTCTACAAGCCTACGTTTTGTGGGCTTTGATGTCCGCACTGCGGCCAATGGTGCAGAAGCACTCCGTGTAGCTGAAGAGTTCAAGCCACATGCAATGGTTCTCGATGTCATGTTGCCTGATCTTGATGGTTTTGAGGTGTGCAAGAAGATTCGTAATGAAGGTGTTGATACAGGAGTTTTATTCCTGACCGCTAAAGATGGCATGGATGACAAGGTCAAGGGTTTAACCCTTGGCGGTGATGATTACATGACTAAGCCATTTTCATTGGAGGAACTTGTTGCACGTTTGCGCGCACTTCTCCGTCGCACAGGTGTGGATCAGATTGAAATCGATGATGAAAAGATGCGCTTTGCAGATCTTGAGCTTGATGAGGCAACTCATGAAGTACGTCGTGCAGGCGAGCTATTAGATCTTTCTCCAACTGAGTTTGCATTACTGCGTTACTTAATTATTAACGCTGATCGCGTTGTCTCAAAGGCACAGATTTTAGATCATGTATGGCAATACGACTTCCGTGGTGACATGGGAATTGTTGAAACCTACATCTCATATCTTCGTAAGAAGATCGATGCCTTTGATCCACCTCTCATTCACACAGTACGTGGAGTTGGCTACCGTTTGCGAATGCCGCCTAAGTAAGCAATGAGATTGCGAACTCGTCTTGCAGATTGGACAAATACAAGTCTTCGAAATCGTTTAACGATCGGAGTCTTGGTCCTTTCTGCAATTGGGTTCATTGGTGCGGGTGTTGGTTCACAAGCATTACTACGAGATTATTTAATTCAGCAGGTTGATGATCAACTTCTCAGTGTTGTCGGCGGGACTGCAGAGCGTTTAGATCGCGCCGGAATTGAAAGAAATAACGATAATGATGCAGATTCACCCACAACAGCGCGTGCTGCAACACCACTTAACCGTGTTCCAACCTCTATCTCGGTAACTGTTTTAGACCCATTTGGAAACATGATTGGTGACATTGGCGGAGACCTAAACTCCAATAAAATCACTGATTATGTGAAGGGTTTACTGCCAGGACAGGTTGCATCTTATGGCAATAAACCATTTACTATTGAAGCTCCGGGTCCAGATTTTCGTGTTGCAACAACTGTTTTACCTTCATCTTTAGGTTCAGTAATCGTTGCGCAATCACTTGCGGATTTTGATCGAACAACTCGCCAGATTGGAACCGTCTTTTTAATTATTGGAAGCTTGGTTCTGCTTTTTATCGCCTTTGCATCCCGTCAGGTTATTAAGGTGGGTATGCGTCCTCTGGAAAAGATTGAGGAGACTGCAGAAAAAATCGCGGCAGGTGATCTATCTGCTCGTCTTGATAACTTTGAACCAGATACTGAGGTTGGACGTTTAAGTACATCGCTGAACATAATGCTTTCTCGTATTGAAGAGGCATTTGATGCCCGTATGCAGAGCGAGGATAAGTTACGCCGCTTTGTTGCAGATGCCAGCCATGAACTTCGTACACCATTGACCGCAATTCGTGGTTTTGCAGAGCTACACCGACAAGGTGCGGTTCCTGAAGGTGAAAAAACTAATGAGTTAATCGCTCGTATTGAAAAAGAATCAATGCGTATGGGCTACCTAGTTGAAGATTTATTGATGCTGGCACGTATGGATCAATCACGCGAATTAGTTATTACTGATGTGAATCTCAGTGAGTTGGTACAAGAGGCTGTTACATCGGCGCAAGCTGCAGGCCCTGATCACACAATCACAACCAAGATTTCAGCGGGTATAACCACTAAGGGTGATGCGGACAAGATTTATCAGGTAGTTACAAATCTTTTAGCTAATGCACGCGCACATACTCCCGCAGGCACCACAATTACCGTTTCGACCTTTACAGATGGTAAGGATTCATGCGTAACCGTTGCAGATAACGGTCCAGGTTTATCTGCAGAGGACCAAGCACATATCTTTGAGCGTTTTTATCGCGTCGATGCATCACGCCAACGCAACAGTAAAGATGGCAGCGGTTTAGGGCTTTCCATTGTTGATGCGGTGATGCGTGCTCATGGCGGCGATGTAAGCGTGCAATCTGAGCTTGGAAGGGGCGCAGCTTTCACACTGCGGTTTAAGGGTTAGCCCAACGACTCCATAGATTTCAAAACGGCGATACGTTCTTGAATCGGTGGATGTGTAGAGAACATCTTGGATACTGATTTTGCATCTAGCGGTGATTCAATCCAAATATGCGCAACAGCGGTAGATCGTTGTTGAACGACGGTCGAGTCTGCAGCAAGAACTTCAAGAGCAGAACGAAGACCTGCCGGGTTGCGTGTAAAGGAAACTGCGGTCGCATCAGCCAACGACTCACGCTTGCGGGATATCGCAGATTTCAACATTACCGCTGCAAGTGGCGCCAAAATTAAAATTACAAGTGAAAGTATGAGCGCGATTGGGTTTGCATTGCTATCACGATCACGCCGGCCACCAAAGAACATCATGCGGGTCAACATGTCGGAAACAATTGCTATCGCACCTGCGGTAGTTGCTGCAACCGCACTTACCAAGGTATCGCGGTTAGCAACATGTGCCAATTCGTGTGCGATCACACCTTGTAGTTGATCGCGATCCATCACATCTAAAATTCCGGTGGTAAATGCGATAAGTGCGTGCTCTGGGTTTCTACCGGTGGCAAAGGCGTTCGGCGCATCATCTATAACAACAGCAACCTTTGGCATTGGTAACCCTGATGCGATTGTTATTTCTTGAATCAAATCAAATAACTTTGGATTATCTGATTCTTTAATTAACTTGGCACCGGTCATCGTTAAAACCAGTTTGTCTGAGCCGTAGTAAGAGCCCCACACTGAAATAAGAGCGATACCAACTGCAATTGGGACGATACCCGCACCTGAACCACCAAAGTAGGTAAGTGCCGCGTAGACAACAACCCACATCAGCACGCCCATACCCATGAGCAGACCAATTGTTTTGCGGCGATTAGCCGCTTGCATCGTTCTAAAATTCATTGTTAGTTAAAGGAAACATTTGGAACGTTGCGATCTTGTGGATCTTCTACCTCATAGAACTCACGCTCTGAAACCTTTGCAAAGCCGGCAAAGAAGCTGCTCGGGATAGTTTTTACAGCGGTATTGAGCGAGCGCACATTGTCATTGTAGAACTGACGTGAAAATGCAACCTTGTTCTCTGTTGTTGCAAGCTCTTCTTGTAATGAAATGAAGTTTGCAGATGCTTTTAGATCAGGGTAAGCCTCTGCAACTGCAAGTAATCCACGGAGTGCTTGTGTCAGCATTCCATCAGCTGCTGCGGTATCGGCAACAGTTGTTGCTGTTGTTGCTTTTGCACGGGCGGTTACAACCGCATCAAAAGTTGATTGCTCATGCTTTGCATAACCTTTAACTGTTTCAACTAAGTTAGGGATTAAATCAGCCCGACGCTTAAGCTGTACTTCGATCTGTGCCCAGGCCTCATCAACTGTGATATTGAGGCGGATTAATCGGTTGTACTGAGAAATGAAAAAGACAGCGATAAGTGCAACAACTGCTAAACCAATGATGAGTTCCATACCTAATTAAACCGCGCTTTCCGTCG
>JAGWVL010000007.1 GCA_018970885.1 Actinomycetales bacterium | reverse complement strand
ACTGAAATGTTTGATGTTGTTGTTGATACATCGGCAGGTCCAGCACGCGGTCAAACTATTGTTGATCGACGTGATGCATGGTTAAAGCAGTTAGAGCCACTAGACCTTGAGGATTCCGCAAAGGTGCGGGTAGCCCTTGATCTCGATGTCGATGCGGTCGTGAAATTGTGGTTAAAAACCGTTAATTCATAACCCTCAGCGCCCACGACTAACTTTGCACCGTACTGTAATCGTAGAAAATGAGACCCAGCGAAATTGAAATGGCCAACTTTTTAGAAAGCCTCAAAGCCCCACAGTGTCGCCGAATCGAGTATCCACTATTCACTCAATAAGAAATTACTCGCATGAAATGCAGATTGGATTGCTAAATTCCTTTCAAATTAGTGAGGATATTAATTATTGGCTTTTTTGACTGAATAAGATATGTTAATGATTGGTTCTACACAGAATAGTGAATATCTGGGCAGAGAACGAGATACATATGAAAAGTTCGCCAACCAACAGGAGTGGTCTTGAATTACGGAAAACTTTCGACGCTTTACTACGATCTCTCTAAGCCATTTCCTCCAAAAGTTGAATTCGATTTCTATTTCCGTGAATTGCAATCCGCAAAAGGCAAAGTTCTTGAGCCGATGTGCGGAAGTGGCCGTTTCTTACGCCCACTAGCGGCACAGGGAATTAAAATCGAGGGGTTCGATAAGAGTCCACAGATGATTCAAGCTTGCATCTCGCATCTATTGGAATCAAAATTAGCTGCAGAGGTTTTCCACTCTGACTTTCGTGAATATTCCCCTAATTCTAAGTACGGTGTCGTATTAATCCCAAGTGGCTCCTTTGGACTCCTTAAAGATGTTGAAGAACAAATTCGTGCTTTAGAGAAAATTCTCGATTGGCTTGAAACGGATGGGTTCCTTATCATGGAGATTGAAACTCCCGCAGCCTTGCCAATTGCAGGAAAATGGCAGGGTAAGTCGTATTCATTAGATGAAGGGTGTGAAATAACTATCTCGGGGAATTGTCTTACTACAAGAACTGGTTACAAGAACGAAATAATCTATAAACTATTGAGCAACGGCGAAATACTGGAAGAAGAGCAAGAAGACTTTGAAATGAATTTAACGACCCACGAGACCATCCTAAGACTTCTGGAAGATGTTGGATTTTCCCGCATCGAAACTTTTCCGCCGTTTGATCCAACCCGTAACGTAAGCGAATTGGAGCCAAGTTTCATTATTCGGGCTCATGGCTGACAAAAAATTGCAAGCAGAATCTTCAGTCGCTAGCGTATTAACGGAACTCAGCCATGGACAATCATCTTGACTTTGATTCTAATGAACTTCATTTTGTGCAATATCTTTTTCAAAAGCGAACGTTTTATACCAAACCTTATTTGGCTAGAGACCAATTGGATGCCACACAGTTTTAGCCTCCATAAAAGCGATGATGCGACCAGGATCAGCTGATTTGAATGAGTGAATTCGCTTCAGATTTTCAGCCCCTGCAACCTTTGTCTCAGCATGAAGTTTTGCTGGCAGACCAGAAATATCTAGTGCATCAATATCCATGTGAGATGCCATCCATGGCGCGATCTCTTCCTTCTTTCCAGTTAAGATATTTATGACTCCATTCGGTAAATCGCTTGTTGCCAAGACTTCAGCAAAGGTCATTGCAGATAGTGGAGCTTTTGTACTCGCTAGGATTACCACGGTGTTTCCTGATGCGATGATTGGTGCAACCACGTCAATAAAACCAAGAAGTGATGGAGTTTCAGGTGCAATCGCTGCAACAACTCCCATGCTTTCAGGGATTGTAAAGTTATAGAAAGGACCTGCAACAGGATTAGTAGATCCTGCAAAAGATGCGATTTTGTCTGTCCAGCCCGCATACCAAACTAGTCGATCAACAGAATCTGTGACTTCCTTCTCAGCCTTTATTTTTGTCACACCAGTAACCTGCATGATTTCATCAACAAATTGTGCACGACGACCCTCAAGCATTTCAGCGATGCGATACAAGATCTGACCGCGATTGTAAGCAGTTGCTTTGTTCCAACCAGCATGAGCTGCACGTGCTGCAACAACTGCATCACGTAAGTCTTTTCGAGATGCAAGACACGGATTGGCTATAAAGGCACCCTTGGCACTCTTTACCTCGTATGTACGACCAGATTCAGTGCGTGGAAATGCGCCATTGATGTACAACTTATAAGTCTTCTTCACATCAATTCGATTACTCATGGCCTACTCCCTTCAAATATGCAGATAGGCCGTGGCGCCCGCCTTCGCGACCCCACCCCGATTCCTTATATCCACCAAATGGTGAGGTAGGATCAAATTTGTTAAAGGTATTAGCCCAGATAACTCCGGCACGTAGTTGTTGAGATGCCCACAAGATACGGGAACCCTTCTCGCTCCAGACTCCTGCGGACAAGCCAAATGGGGTGTTATTAGCCTTTTCTATCGCTTCTTGGGGTGTTCTAAAGGTTAAAACTGAAAGAACAGGACCAAAGATCTCTTCGCGTGCGATGCGATGTGCCTGAGTTACACCGGTAAAGATTGTTGGAGCAAACCAGAAACCCTTAACTGGCAAAGTACATGCAGGACTCCATCGCTCTGCACCTTCGGCATCACCTGCAGCTGCAAGTTCAGTGATCTTTACAAGCTGCTCCTTGCTGTTAATCGCGCCAACATCGGTGTTCTTATCCATAGGATCACCTACGCGGATCTTTTCCATACGGTTTTTTAACTTATGAAGAACCTCTTCAGCAACGTTTTCCTGCAACAACAGGCGTGAACCTGCACAGCACACGTGTCCTTGGTTAAAGAAGATTCCATTAACAATTCCTTCAACAGTTTCATCAATGGGTGCGTCATCAAAAACAATGTTTGCTGCTTTGCCACCTAATTCAAGGGTCACACTCTTTTTGGTGGGCGCGACAGCGCGAGCAATAATCTTTCCAACCTCAGTTGATCCGGTAAATGCAATCTTGTCGATTCCTGGATGATTAACGATTAAGGCGCCAGTAGAACCATCCCCAGTAACAATATTGACGACACCTGCAGGTAGTTCAGCTTGTTGGCATACCTCGGCAAATAGCAATGCAGTAAGCGGCGTAGATTCCGCCGGCTTTAAGACAACTGTGTTTCCTGCAGCTAATGCTGGTGCAACTTTCCAAGCTAACATCAATAGCGGAAAGTTCCACGGAATAATTTGGCCCGCAACACCTAATGGTTTTGGAGATGTGCCAAGACCGGCGTACTCAAGTTTGTCTGCCCAGCCTGCATGATAGAAAAAGTGTGCTGCAGCAAGCGGAATATCGGTGTCACGTGATTCGCGGATCGGTTTTCCGTTGTCGAGAGTCTCTAGCACCGCAAATTCACGTGCTCGCTCCTGCATGATTCGAGCGATGCGATACAGATACTTTCCACGTTCCTTGCCAGACATCTTTGACCAGGTAGTTGTGTACGCCTTGCGAGCAGCCTTTACCGCTGCATCAACTTCAGCCTTTCCGGCAAGAGCAATCTGACTGAGCACCTCTTCAGTTGCGGGGTTGATCGTCGGAAAGTGTTTGCTACCTGCCACAAACTTTCCACCAATGAAATGGCCATACTTTGGTTTGATTGAGACCACTGCTCTTGATTCAGGTGCTGGGGCGTATTCGAAACTCATTGTTCTCTCCACTAATCCATTGTCACATACTGAGGGCTTGAGTAGTAACCCTCATCCAACTTCATACGTTGCATCAATAGATCATTGAGCAAAGCACTAGCACCAATACGAAACAGCTTCGGATTGAGCCAATCTGGCCCAACAGTTTCATTGACCAAAACTAATTGTTTTATCGCATCCTTTGTTGTTCTGATCCCGCCAGCAGGTTTTACTCCGATACGGGTATTTGTCATTTCGTAAAAGTCACGTACCGCTTCGAGCATTACTAAAACAACTGGTGGAGTCGCAGCTGGGGCAACCTTGCCGGTTGAGGTTTTGATGAAGTCTGCTCCAGCTGCCATCGCTAAGAATGATGCTTTACGAACATTGTCATATGTAACTAACTCGCCCGTTTCGAAGATAACCTTTAGGTGGGCTTTATCGCCACATACCTGCTTTATCTGCACAATCTCGTTGAAAACTTCGATGTAATGACCAGCTAGAAAAGCGCCACGATCAATTACCATATCGATCTCAGCCGCACCTGCATCAATTGCATCCTGAGTATCTTGAATCTTTACCGCCATTGATGCTCGACCCGATGGAAAAGCGGTAGAAACAGCAGCTACTGGGACATGCTGCCCACCAATCAAATCTAGGTGAGTTCGTGCGACAGAAACCATGTCGTTGTAAACGCACACTGCGCCAACACTTGGCACCGTTGTATCAGTTGGATCTGGACGAACCGCTTTGGTGCACAACGCCTTTACCTTGCCTGGGGTATCGGCACCTTCGAGCGTTGTTAGATCCACCATTGTGATCGCTGTATCGATAGCCCAACGCTTGGAGCTTGTCTTAATGCTTCGAGTTGCAAGCATCGCTGCACGGGCCTCGGCACCAACCTGGTCTACGCCTGAAAGTTGATTTAGGTAGCTCTTGAGCGAGGCTTCACTGCCATCTACTAAGCCATAAAAATTCACGATAACAATTCCTTAAGCGGTGGTCGCAATTGATCCAAAACTACTTGTGCAGTTTTTGAATCTTTTTCTATTGCCTCAATGTAACACTTCATCTTTGCTTCAGTCCCGCTGGGACGGATAATGATTCGTACTCCACCATCTAGCCAGATTCTTAAACCATCAGTCGGAGGCAGACCATCGGTAGGAGATGCCAGATCATCGATAGAGGTAACTAGACGGCCAGCAACATCTTTTGGTGGGTTACTGCGCAAACCTCCTAGGATGAGGCCAACCTTTGAAAGATCACTCAAGCGAATTGAGATTTGTTCAGTTGCATGAAAACCATGACGCTCCCACACCTCATCGAGCAAATTTAAAAGGGTCTTTCCTTCAGCGGCTAGGTCAGTTGCGATTTGCGCCAATGTAATTGCAGCAGAGATTCCATCCTTGTCATTGACTGTGATCGCATCAACTGCATACCCAAGTGCTTCTTCATATCCAAAGGTTAAGTTTTCAATCTTTGCCAACCACTTAAAGCCAGTTAAGGTCTCTTTAAAATCTAAGTTGTAGTGCGATGCAATTTTCTTTACGATTGAAGAAGAAACGATTGAATTAGCAAAAATTCCGGAATCAATCTTTCGAGCGATAGATTCAGCGAAAATCGCACCTAATTCATCCCCGCGAAGCATGCGCCATCCCGTAACAGGATCATTGACCGCAGCTGCACATCTATCTGCATCTGGATCGTTTGCGATAACTAGGTGTGCAGCAACACTCTTTGCTGTCTCTAGGGCTAGATCAATTGCACCTGGCTCCTCCGGATTAGGAAAGGCAACCGTTGGGAAATCAGGATCGGGTGCGGCTTGTGCATCGACAAGGATTGGAGCTGGGAAACCCGCAGTATGAAAAACTCGTTGAATAGTTTCAGTTCCAACACCGTGCATTGCGGTATAGACAATTCGAAGTGAACCAGGGTTGTTTGCTAAAGAAGCGGTGCGGGCTATGTACTTTTCAATAATCTCTTCGCCCAAAACCTCCCACACCATTCCGCGTGGTTGTGATTTCAAAGAGGTTATCTCATCAATCTTTGCTGCGATTGCCTCATCAGTTGGGGAAACAATTTGTGAGCCGCGATAGTGAATTCCATCAACTGTTCCCCCCAAGTACACCTTGTACCCATTGTCCTGTGGTGGATTGTGACTAGCGGTCACCATGATTCCGACATCACACCTCAATTCATTTGTTGCAAAAGCTAAAACTGGTGTTGGTAGTGGTCGCGGTAGGACATAAACCTTCATGCCCGCACCACTCATAATTTCGGCGGTTTCATGGGTGAAATCCTCCGAGCCATACCGAGCATCACGACCAATGACGACAGAGGTGAGGTTGCGCTCTTTCATGTAAGCAACGATTCCTGAAGCTGCACGCCCCACAACTGCGCGATTCATCCCTGAAGGCCCAGGTCTAATTGGACCTCTTAAACCTGCAGTACCAAACTGTAGGAAACCATTAAAGGATGCATGCAACTCTGATTCATTGTTGGTATCAAGCCATTGTTGTAACTGAGCTGCTGTAGTCGGATCCGGATCATCTGCGATCCAGGCCGCGATTTCATCACGGTTTGCAATTAATGTCTGCTTCATTTCATCAACTTCACCTGTGGCCAAGAGTAACCCAGCCGAGTAAGAGCCTTACGAATAAATGGCATCGAGATTCCGACGACATTTGTGTAATCACCTTCTATTGAAGGTATAAACGGTGAACTAAATCCATCGAGTGTAAATCCACCTGCCACATGCAATGGTTCTTCAGTTGCAACGTAATCAGCAATCTCTTCATCGCTCATGTGGTCAAAGTTAACGCGAGTAGTGACTCGATCTGAGATTTCAACATCTTTGACCGTGTCGATGAGGCAGTGACCTGTGTGCAGCAAACCAGAGTTACCTCGAACACGCTTGGCTCGTTCAATTGCGACATCGGCGGTTCCTGGCTTTCCAAGCGAAACTCCATCAAATTCAAAGGTGGAGTCACAACCAATTATGATGGCTGGAAAATCTACTTGTTCACGCACTGTATGAGCTTTTGTTATTGCCAAGGCAATGACCATGTCTGCAGGTGAAAGTGAGTTAAAAAATTGTGTTTCCTCATCAACATGACTCACGATAACTCTTGGCGAGAGTCCAGCCGATTCAAGGAGTCGACGACGGCTAGTCGATTGTGAAGCTAAGACTAATGTTGTCATTGTTAATCAAACCTTCTGGCTTCGTTTGTAATGTGACTCTTGGCTAGGCAACTAACACTAGCGGTACACAGTTGCTTATGAAACATCTACGATAGGCCGGTGAGCAAAGCCTTTCCAATCGTCGGCGTCATTGGCGCAGGACAGCTTGCACGCATGAGTATCGCTCCGGCAACCGCTTTAGGAGTTGATCTCTTACTTCTTGCAACTGATTCACAAGACTCGGGCGCTCAAATAACTAACCACATTGTTGGTGATTACAAGGATTTAGAAACTGTTCGAGCCTTTGCGAAAAAGTGTGATGTTGTGACCTTTGAACACGAACTGATTCCGTTAAGTATCGTTAAAGTTTTAGAAGCTGATGGCGTTGTTGTTCGTCCATCATCTGCTGCTTTTCAATTTTCACAAGATAAAGCGGCGATGAGAGAAAAATTAAGTAGTTTTCCTTCGCCACGTTGGCAGATCGTTACATCTTCAGATCAAGTTCAAGATTTTCCAGTAATTGCGAAAGCGATTTCGGGTGGCTATGACGGTCGTGGAGTCTGGAAAATTTCCGATACAAAGGAGCTTGCCGCTCTCTTGCAACAGAACCCAAAGTTATTAATTGAAGAACTTGTTGAATTTGATTATGAAATTGCAGTTATGGTTGCTCGTTCTCCGCATGGCCAAGCCACGACGTGGGCTCCAACACAAACAATTCAACAAGATGGTATTTGTACGATGACTATCTCGCCTGCTCCACTGCTTTCCGTTGCACTGAGCGAAAAGGCACAAAAACTCGCATTAGACATTGCTGCAGCTGTTGGTGTCGTTGGAGTTATGGCTGTTGAATTATTTGTTAAGGGTGAAGAATTATTCATAAATGAATTAGCCATGCGTCCACATAACTCTGGACATTGGACAATTGATGGTTCTTGTACAAGCCAATTTGAACAACATCTTCGTGCAATTTTGGACCTTCCATTAGGCGATCCTTCAATGACCGCTCCATTAGCTGTGATGGGAAATGTTCTCGGGGGAGAAAAGGCAGACATGTACCGCCCATATTTACACCTTATGGCGCGAACACCTGCGCTTAAATTCCACCACTACAAGAAAGAGGTTCGCCCTGGCCGCAAAATTGGCCATGTAACTATGGTGGGGGAGAACCTCGTAGAATTAATCCAAGATGTTCAGCATGCGTTGGATTACATGAGCGGAGAAATTGATGAGTGATGTAGCGATCATCATGGGATCAGACTCTGATTGGCCAACGATGGAGGATGCTGCAAAGGTCCTTGATGAACTTGGAATTTCATACACCGCCGATGTTATTTCAGCACACCGTATGCCACTAGAAATGGTTGATTTTTCACAAACCGCACAATCAAAGGGGTACAAAATAATTATTGCTGGAGCCGGTGGTGCTGCCCATCTCCCCGGAATGGTTGCAGCTTTAACTTCGCTTCCAGTTATTGGTGTTCCAATCGCCTTAAAAAATCTTGATGGAATGGATTCACTCTTATCTATAGTTCAAATGCCTGCCGGTGTTCCAGTTGCAACAGTTGGAGTTGGAAATGCAAAAAATGCAGCGCTACTTGCTGCACGTATCTTAGGTGTTTCAGATGCAGTGATTTCAGCAAAGGTGACTGAAGGTTTACGGGAGATCAATCGAATCGCAAAGGAAAAGGGCGAGAATCTAAACTCTCGTCGCAATCACAAAACTGGTTTTTAAGCTCGAGCTCGGTACTCGATCGCAGGACATCGATTCATGATCGTAATCAAACCCGCTGCCTGAGCTCTGGCAATAGCTGCCTCATCTATTACATCTAACTGCAGCCACACAGCTTTTGCACCAATTGCAATCGCATCATCAACAACCTTGCCCACTAATTGCGAGTTTACAAAACAATCGACGACATCAACAGCTTCAGGAATTTCTGAAAGCGATTTGTAACCTTTCTCACCATGAACTGTTTCAGCTCGTGGATAAACAGGAATTATTCGATGACCTTTATCTTGAAGTAACTTTGCAACACCAAAGGCTGCTCGTTCAGGATTATTGCCCAGCCCTACGATAGCCCAGGTTTTTAACGCCAGGGCGGCGTCAATGCTCTCTTGAGTATTAATCGGTGCGACCTAATGCGTGGAACTTCCAACCAGCGTTACGCCACATGGTTCGATCCAACATATTACGTCCATCAATAATGATCTTTGACTTAACCAAGGAAGCAATAGCGGCAGGATCGATCTGTCGATACTCCTTCCATTCAGTTAAATGCAAAATCAAATCAGCATCCTTAAGCGCATCTGTAACAACCTCTTGATACTGCAGGTTTGGAAAACGCTTGCGAGCGGGCTCAATACCTTGAGGATCATGCACAACTACATTTGCACCTGCAGCTTGCAGTTGTGCAGCAATATCCAGTGCCGGGGAGTCGCGTACATCATCACTATCAGGTTTAAAGGTTGCACCTAAAACAGCGATTTTGTACTTTGTTAAATCCTCAGAGAGTTCACCGCGCACGACATCAATCACACGTTGGCGGGCACGTAGGTTAATGGCATCAATTTCGCGTAAGAATTCGAGAGCTTGTCTGGCACCTAACTCTTCTGCACGAGCCATAAATGCACGAATATCCTTTGGAAGGCAACCGCCACCAAAACCGATGCCAGCTTGCAAGAACCGGTTTCCAATTCGTGGGTCGTAACCAATAGCTTTAGCTAATACTGTGACATCGCCACCTGCAGCCTCGCACACTTCAGCCATTGCGTTAATAAATGAAATTTTTGTGGCAAGGAATGAGTTTGCTGCAACCTTAACTAACTCTGAAGTTGGAAGATCTGCGCGAATCCATGGTGTTCCCAATTCGATAACAGGTTTGTAAACCTCTTTCAGAATTTCTTCTGCACGATCATTTGCAACACCTACTACTAAACGGTTTGGCGTCAAGGTGTCTTCAACTGCAAATCCCTCACGAAGAAACTCTGGATTCCAAGCAAGATCAGCTTGTGGTGCACTCTTTGCTAACTCATTGCGTAAACCTTGCGCAGTTCCAACGGGAACAGTTGACTTTCCAACTACCAATGAACCTTCTTTTAGGTGAGGAGCAATAGCTGCAACAGCTGATTTCACATAAGTCAGATCAGCAGCAAGTCCATCTTTACTTTGTGGTGTTCCTACGCAAACAAAGTGCACATCAGCCTCTTTAACCGCAGAAAAATCCGTTGTAAATGACAATCTTCCAGTTTTCATCTCTTGCTCAAGCAAGGTATCTAGACCAGGTTCATAAAATGGCAACTTGCCACTTTGTAAGAGGGCAACCTTCTCGGGATCGGTATCGACGCCTACCACGGTGAAACCTAGAGAGGACATACATGCAGCATGCGTGGCTCCAAGATAACCGCAGCCAACTACCGAGAGAGTTAAAGTCATGCGCCAGAGTTTACTTCAGAGCCCCGCAAGGATTTTCATCAGCGGTACGAGTCTTAAATTTATCGATCACAGTTGGCTTGGCTGTTGTCGATGATGATGCTGATGGTGAGGGGGTAACCTCATCTATAAGCGGTAAATCTTCACGAATTCGATTGAAAAGTTCAGGAGCAAGCTCTGAATCCCAGATCACAACAGATCCAAGTCCAGGAACACGGGCATTGGCATTACCCAACGGAATTGTCAGAGTGCGAACATTACTGGAAGAGAGATTTTTCATCTGCTTAGCAAGTGTTAAGAGATCGCTTTTATTGAGTTCTGAATCTGTTTTAACGGTAGCTATTGAAGCGTTAAAAAAGTTAACTAGTTTGATTGGATTGAGCAGAACACCTGTGCTAGTTACTTTGCGAAGAACAGCGCTCATGAACTGCTGTTGACGTTGCATACGCCCGAGATCACCCATTCCATCAAAGTCACGTGTTCGTACATACTTCAAAGCGTCAACTCCATTAAGTGTATGAATACCCGCAGGAAGTACTAAGTGGCTACCTGGATCATCAATGTCTCGTTTAGTACAGACTTCAATTCCACCAAGAGCATCAACCATCCCGGCAAATCCTGCAAAACCAATTTCAATGTAGTGATCAATTCGAACACCAGTTTCATTCTCAATGGTTTGAATTAAAAGAGGTGCGCCACCCCAAGCAAAAGCAGCATTGATTTTTCCTTTAGCAGCCGGAACGATCTTTGTTTTATCAAGTGAAGATTGGTGTTCAGGAATTGTTACTAATGAATCTCGGGGAATTGAAATTATCGTTGCCTTGTCACGTGATTTAGAAATGTGCACCATAAGCATCGTGTCAGAGCGCGAACCGGCTGCGGTCTTTGTACTTCCGACGCGAAGCAACTTCATTTGCTCTTTTGTAAGACCTTCTCGGGTATCTGATCCAACCAATAGATAGTTAAGGGCCTTGTTGGGCTTATCTGGTCGAGATGTAATCGAACTGAAGACATCGATACGTTCGATTGCGCTGCTGACTTGGCCTAGTCCGAGCCAGGAAAAGGCGGAAATAAGTACTACTCCCACAGATAGTGAGGTAATAATCCGAATTGCCCGCGTTGATTTCACTGTCAGAGAGTACTTGAGCGATAGCGTGTACGCGTTATGTCGACATCAGCGAACACGTTATATGGCTCACCGAAGCGGGAAATCTCGGTCATCCTTCCGGTTCTCAATGAGGCGAAGTATTTAGAGGATTCTGTGAATTCAATCCTGTCCCAAAAATTTGATGGTGCGCTAGAAGTGATTCTTGCCGTAGGACCTTCCGAGGATGCGACAATGCAGATTGCGCAGGCTCTGCATACAAAGGATTCACGTGTTGTGGTGGTAGAAAACCCAACCGGAAGAACAGCACCAGGATTAAATCGTGCGATAGCTGCATCTCGGTATTCGATCATCGTGCGAGTAGATGGTCACTCTCAAATCCCAGATGATTATTGTGAAATCGCCTTCCAAACTCTCCTGGAAACGGGAGCGGTGAATGTAGGCGGAATTATGGCCGCTGAAGGTGTTTCTTTGTTTGAACGTGCAGTTGCCAGTGCGATGCGAAGTCCCTTAGGAGTTGGTGCAGCGCGGTTTCATACAGGTGGTGGTGCAGGTGAATCTGACACTGTGTATTTAGGATGTTTTAGAAAAGAAGCCTTACTTGCAGTTGGTGGATTTGATGAGAGATTTACACGTGCACAGGATTGGGAGTTAAATTATCGTTTGCGCGAAAAGGGTGGCATTGTTTACTTTGATCCCCGATTGACAGTTACGTATCGTCCCCGTTCTACAGTTCAAGCGCTCGCGAAGCAGTACTTTGAGTATGGACGCTGGAGACGAGTTGTTTCCCGTAGACATCAAGGCACAATTAATTACAGATATCTTGCGCCTCCAATCACAGTTGTTGCTACATTGCTATCAATCCTTTTAGGTGCTTTAGTGTGGCCTTTTTTCTACATCCCAGCTGTTGTATACGCGGTGTTTATCCTGGGAGCTTCAGTAATAATTGGTAAGAGCGTGGGCGAGATTGTTTGTTTACCAACTATTTTGCTCACAATGCATATTTCGTGGGGGTTTGGTTTTCTTACATCGCCGAAGTCACTAGCCCCTGCGGTAACCTTTCATCCGTGAGCACCCCACTTCAGGTTTATGAGCCATTTAGAGCCGGCCTGCCTAAGTTGGGCAAGTACTGGAAATCCTTGTGGTTTCGCAGAACCTTTATCTCCGAGTACTCAAAATCAGAGCTTCGTGAACAGCACTTTGACTCCGTCTTCGGGCAGTTGTGGTTGGTCTTAAATCCACTATTGCTATCTGGTGTTTACTTCATTTTGATCGTAATCATCGGTGGTACAACAGATAGTTCTCGTTATGTTCATCTAACTGCAACGCTTTTCTTGTTTTATTTAGTGGCAAATTCCCTAACAGGCGGTGTTAAATCTATTACCGCAGGACAACGACTGATTCTGAATACCGCTTTTCCACGAATTATGTTGCCAATTTCAGCGGTTGTAATTGCAATTTTTAAGTTTTTACCAACTTTAATTGTATTTTTGATCATAAAGGTGATCGTTGGATCCAGCTTTTCATTTGAAATGTTATGGGCGATTCCGGTTTTGATGATCACTATTTTTTTGGCCTTAGGACTAGCAATCACAATTTCATGCATCAATGTGTACTTCCGAGATATCGCTAGCTTTTTGCCTTATTTAACCAGAACACTTCTGTACTTGTCTCCAATCTTGTATGAAGCATCTGCACTCAATCCAAATCTCAAAGCGCTCCAAGTAATCAACCCATTATTTCCAATTTTAGATTCATGGTCACATGCTTTAGTTCATGGAGAAGTTCCTCAAACATCAAGCATGCTTCAAGGTTTAGCGTGGGCGACTGGAATCTTCTTTATCGGCACTTACTTTTTCTTATCGAGGGAGCGTGAGTTCGCTGTCCGCCTCTAGCATTCATAAAACTAATGAGCTCGCCGTTTCAATTAGAAATGTCGGCCTTACCTACACAACCGCAATTGATCGCCGACCTACATTAAAGGCACGCGTTAAAGCACTTGGCCGCGGTGGAAAACAAACTCGAGTTGTTCGCGCACTTGATGATGTGAGCCTAGATGTTGAATACGGTCAAGTTCTAGGTGTAATAGGAACAAATGGTGCTGGAAAGTCATCGCTGATGCGATGCGTTGCAGGAATTCTGCCTCCGAGCCAAGGTCGAATTGAAGTGTATGGATCTGTTAGCACTTTATTAGCGTTGGGTGTTGGCTTTAATCCTTCAATGTCGGGTCGTGACAATGTTTATTTAGGTGGCTTAGCAGCCGGTATGTCTCGCGAAGAGATTGAAAAACACTTTGATGAGATTGCTGATTTTTCTGAACTTGGCGATGCAATCGATGCTCCGATGCGCACATATTCATCCGGAATGTATGCTCGCTTAGCATTTTCCGTTGCGGCAACGGTTCGTCCAGATATTTTGATTATCGATGAAGCGCTTAGCACTGGTGATGCCAAGTTTAAAGAAAAAAGCCTCAACCGAGTCAAGGAGTTGCGGAGTGATGATCGTGCGCTCATTCTTGTTAGTCACGCTATGCAAACATTGCGCGACACTTGCAACGATGTAGCTTGGCTGCACAAAGGAAAATTGATTCAGCGTGGCGAACCCAATCAAGTAATTGATGCGTATCAAGAGTTTTTACACCTTGGAAAGAGTGCAGCAATTGATGAGGATTTTTAAACCTCTAGTTCTTTTTTTGACAATTGCTTTTGTGGCTCCACCACAAGCCACTGCAGTTGATGTTCCCACTGAGTTTGCAATTACCGGTGCCGGTTATGGACATGGAGTTGGATTAAGCCAAATCGGAGCGCGATCCAAGGCACTTGCCGGTGAAACTGCAACTGCAATTCTTAATTACTATTACAAAGATGTTGTCATTCAACCAGTTGATGACTCTAAAATTTTAAGAGTAAATGTCGGTCACTTACTCAGTACCGCCAGAATTGCAACATCCACCCCTGAAGCAACTCTTCAGATATTTAGTGGTGACATTGGCGATGCCCAAGATGTTGTGCCACTTGCTGTTGTCCCAGTTAAAAGCTCACTCAATTTTTCAATCTTAGGTTCTACAGTTGTTCCAAGTGTTGTCGTAGGTAAGAAAACAAGTAGCCTGCCAAGAAACAGAGTTTTCACCGTTAGGTGGAGTGGAACTCGTTATTTACCTGGAGTAGATGGTGTTGTCTTACTTACTCATTCAAAAGTTACCTCTCGATACCGCTACGGGCAGATGCAGTTCAAAGCGGTAAAGGCATCCACTTTGGGATACAGACTGGAAATTACGAACTCAGTTCGATTAGCTGATGAGTATTTATGGGGGATCAGCGAGGTTCCATCCTCATGGCCTGCAGCAGCTCTGGAAGCACAAGCGATCGCTTCGCGAACCTATGCGCTCAATAAAGCAGGCATTTATCGCGCTGCTTGTGATTGCGACTTATATGGTGAGATCTCTGATCAAAAGTTTCTTGGTTATGCCAAAGAGATGGAAAAGGATTGGGGCAAACTATGGAAAGCTGCTGTCATAAATACAGCAGGCTTAACTCTGACCCAAAACAATCTGCCAATTGCTGCCTACTTTGGGAGCTCAACTGGTGGCTTAACTGAAACTTCAATGAATGCATGGGGCAGCGAGCGAAGTTATACCCAGATAGTTGCAGATCCAGGTAGCCAAGATCCAATTCTGAACCCAAACTTTTATACCTGGAAACGTTCCGTAACTCAGGCTTCAGTAGCGCTGACTTTTGCTCTGCCAGATGTAGTTTCGCTCGAAGTTTTGTCTAGGAATGCGAGCGGAACAGTTGCAATTATTCAGGCAACTTCAAGTACGGGTGTACAAAAAAGTTTGCGTGGTGAAACCTTTAGAAGCCGAACAAGAATTCCATCCGCCTATTTTGATTTAGTTGGCGTGCAGAACGCTATTGAGCCCACCCCAACTCCCAGTCCGTAAAACAACTTCAAGAGAGCCATCCAAAGAGTTTCGACGAAATAGCAAATTACTTGCGCCGGAGAGTTTTCCAGCTTTAACTACTTCACCATCTGGCAACTTAACCTTCGCAGCTGCGGTGATGTAAGTACCTGCTTCAATAACGCAATTATCTCCAAGGGAGATACCGAGTCCAGAGTTTGCACCTAGTAAACACTTTTCGCCGATTGAGATAACTTCTTTTCCTCCACCGCTGAGTGTTCCCATAATGGATGCACCGCCACCTACATCAGTTCCATCTCCAATGATTACACCTGCAGAGATTCTTCCTTCAACCATTGATGTGCCAAGGGTTCCGGCGTTGAAGTTAATAAATCCTTCATGCATTACAGTTGTTCCAGATGCAAGATAAGCACCTAGTCGAACTCGGTCCGCATCTGCAATACGTATGCCAGATGGAATTACATAATCAACCATTCGCGGAAACTTATCGACTCCGTAAACAGATACATGACCATGAACTGCTTTTAAGCGGGCACGTGTAAGTTCAAAACCATCAACCGCACATGGTCCAACTGAGGTCCAGACAACATTACTTAAGATTCCAAAGATTCCATCAAGTGCCAGCCCATGTGGCTTAACGAGGCGATGTGACAACAGATGTAATCGCAAGTACACATCTGCGGCATTTGCTGGAGCTTTTGTAATATCAATTTCGACACTGACAATTTCGCGCGTAACTCCACGAGCATCGTCTTTGCCAACAAGAGCGGTTAACTCCGCTGGTGCTGATCCTGAAAGTGGAGACAAAGCTGGTGTAGGGAACCACACATCAAGGGTTGTTCCCTCCGAGATTGTTGCGATTCCGTGGCCGGATGCGATGGTCGTCATGTCCTAAGCCTAGCCTCTATTGTTAGCCGCATGCGTATTGCCGTCTTTTGTTCATCATCACCCACGATCGATAACAAGTATGTAGAGCTTGCTTACGATTTAGGCAAGGGGATCGCGCAATCCTCCAATGAGTTAGTTACCGGCGGTGGCCATGTATCTATGATGGGTGCGGTCTCCAGAGGTGCCAGAGATGCTAAAGGAAAAACCGTTGGTGTTATTCCTCAAGCCCTTGTAGATATTGAGTTTGCCGATCATGACAACGATGAACTACACATTGTTGAAACAATGGGGCAACGAAAGCACATGATCACTGATATTTCCGATGCTTTTATTACCTTGCCAGGCGGTGCAGGAACCCTTGAAGAGTTCTTTGAGATTTGGGTTGGACACTATTTGAAATTCCACACAAAACCTGTAGTTATCCTAGATCCATTTGGAATTTATACGCCACTACATGAATTAATTATTCACCTAGAAGATGAAAACTTCATCAAACCAGGAATGCGCGAAATTGTTCAGTGGACTACAACAGTGGATCAAGCACTAAAGGCTTGTGGCACATGAGAAGTAATCACATAGCAATGAGCCTTGTAATTAATGTTCCTATTGACAAAGTGTGGGCAGCACTTGCTGATTGGGAGTCACAAAGTGAATGGATGCTACAAACAACGGTAGAAGTTACATCTGATATTCGTGAAGGCGTTGGAACATCGATCGCAGCATTTACCGGAATCGGAAAGTTAGGAATTATGGATCACATGACGGTAACGTCCTGGAATCCTCCAACAATTTGCGATGTTGTTCACACAGGCAAAATCATCAAAGGCACCGGGCGTTTTGAGTTAACGGCTTTGTCTGATAATTCAACACGATTTGATTGGTCTGAAGAGATTCTTGCACCGCGAGCGATATTCCTTCTGATCGCTCCAGGTTTATACGCTGGTGTGCGCATCTCGCTCTCGGCGTTACGTCGCCAGCTGCAACAAAGGAAGTAAAGTTGCCTTATGGGCAATCAACCGCAAACTTTGGCGCAAGCCATAGCTTCCTTGCCTGAGGAGGAGCGGATTATCTTGACCATGCATTATTTAAAATCCATGAGCACCGCCGACATTGCTTCACTGCTTGGCGTTCCAGAACGCTCTGTAGCGGTGATTATTCGCCAGGGCAGGAGCCGATTGAGCGCAATTCTGGGCATTTAAGCCCAATCTCGATTTCGCACAACACCGCTTTGTGCGAGATACTTACCCCCTTGCTTTACACAAAGCGGTACCAACGATTTAGAGGAGTCTCCACATGGCAGCCATGAAACCCCGCACTGGTGATGGTCCAATGGAGGTTACAAAGGAAGCGCGCTCATTAGTAATGCGAATCCCGCTCGAAGGTGGCGGACGCTTAGTTGTCGAAATGAACGCAGAAGAAGCAAATAATCTCAGCGCCGCTCTACACGCCGCTGTATCTCTCGTTAAGAAGTAATTTTCATTTAAAGGCACTAGCCTTACCGATCATGTCAGCTCTGCCACAGTACGCGCCCTTCGAGATTTCAAAGGCTGTAAGCGCACATTCAATCGCCCTTGGGTTTATCAAAAATACTGATGGCGATTTTGAGTTTGTAGGTTCATTTGCTGCAGATGTAGAGAAATACTTTGGACTCAATCTTGTTGATGAGTTAACTTTCTTTTCGCCAACAGGAAAAGCTGGTGAATTATTTGAAATCCCAGTCAGCTCGACAGGTTCGCAAACTGATCGAATTTTTCTAGTTGGAGTAGGTGACCAAGGCGGAGCTGCAGCACGATCAGCGGGCGCTGCTGTTGGACGCAAAGTACGTGGCAAGAACACAACTGTGTTTTCTGCTTGCGTCGTTACTGAATTTAAGTCATTTGCGATTTCAATTGCATTAGGTGCATGGGTTTGGAACCTTAAAACTGATAAGAAAAAAGAGGAGCCAACTTTCTTTGTCGCAAGCAAAGATGCACAAGCCATCAAAGATGCGGCATCAATCGCACAAGCGATGTGTCGTACACGAGATTTAATACACACACCTTCAAATATCAAGACCCCAGCGTGGATGGGTAAACAAGCAGAGGAGTTTGCAAAAGGTACGGGGCTGAAGGTGGAAATATTTGCTGGTGCTGCGCTGAAAGAGTTTGGTGGCTTAAGGGCTGTCGGTGGATCATCTCCAAAGCCTGGTCCACGCATGATTCAAGTTTCATACCAACCAAAATCAAAAAAGAGATCTGCAAATGCGCTTCCACACATTGTTTTAGTGGGTAAGGGAATTACCTTTGATACCGGTGGAATTTCACTCAAGCGTCCATATGACACCATGATGGCAATGAAGAGCGACATGGCTGGCGCTGCAGCGATTCTTGGAACTTTGACCGCACTCGAACAATTACAGCCTAATGTTCGGGTAACAGCGCTCATGATGATGGCTGAAAACGCTATTTCTGCGACCGCTCAACGCCCCAGCGATGTGATTAAACATTACGGCGGAACAACGGTAGAAGTTATTAATACCGATGCCGAAGGTCGTTTGGTTTTGGCCGATGGTTTGGCGTATGCAAATGCACATCTTGATCCAGATTATTTAGTTGATATTGCAACGCTTACGGGTGCAGCAACACTTGGTTTGGGTCGTCAATATGCTGCGATGTACACACGTGACAACGCTTTAGCTGCACAACTATCTAAGGCGGGAGAAATAACAGGTGATCGTGTTTGGCACATGCCATTAGTTGATGACTACAAGGAAGCGTTGCACAGTGAAATTGCAGATTATGTTCATACCGCCGATAAATCAAAGTTTTCAGCTGGTTCTGTAACGGCGGCGTTATTTTTAGAGAACTTCACATCAACTCGTCGTTGGGTTCATTTGGATATTGCAGGTCCTGCTCGAAGTGAAGTTGATGCTGGTGAAAATTCAAAGGGTGGTACCGGGTTTGGAGTACGCCTTCTGACAGAGTGGATTACCTGCCTATCATGAGAGTAGATCCACATACCTTTGCCGAAAATTTCATCGCCGAGGATTACTTTAAATCTCAAGCTCGTGCGCGTGGTGTCGAACTAGGAACTGTTGATACAACTCCGGGTGCTGGTGCTTTCCTCAAATATTTAGCATTGACCTTAAAGGCACAATCAGTAGTTGAAGTGGGTACCGGTTCAGGTGTAGGCAGCTTGTGGTTATTTGATGGAATGTTGCCTAGTGGAACATTGACTTCAATTGATGATGAGATGGAGCATTCTCAAATTGCAAAACTTGCATTTTCAGAGGCAGACATTGCTCAAAGCAGATACCGCCTGATTACAAACTCAGTTCTCGATGTGATCTCAAAACTCACAGATAGAGCTTACGATTTAGTAGTTTTGCGTCATAACCCAGAAGATTTGAGCTATGTAATCAACGAGGCACATCGCATTCTGCGAAGTGGTGGAGCGCTAGTTATCGATAACTATTATGGCGGAGGCAAGGTGTGCGACGCCGCACAGCGCGATCCTCGCACAGTTGCACTTCGTGATGCTGGGAAAATTATTAAGAATGACACAGATCACTGGGTGAGCTCATTAATTCCAGTCGGTGATGGTTTACTAATTGCAACCAAGTTATAGCAAGATAGGGTCATGATATTTCCTCGTAAGAAGCCGGCTCAGGTAACCGCCCCGTGGTGGCAGGCACAAACATCAGCAAAGAGCTCTAAAGGAAGCGTTGCATTGATCGCGGTTTTAGCTGGCGCTGCTGGCGGAATTTTGGGAGTCAACGCATCAGGTGCCTCAATCTTTAATCGTGTCAATCTTGTATCTTCGACTAGCACAATCGAGAGAGCACCTGACTCAGTTGCAGGAACTGCGCAACGAGTTTTGCCTTCCGTAGTTTCTATTCAAACACGTTCATTGACTGGTGGCGGAACTGGATCTGGATTCTTTATCGATAGCGATGGATACATTTTAACCAACAACCATGTTATTAGTTCAGCTGCTCAAACCGGTGGAAGAATTCAAGTCAAGCTCAATGATGGTCGAATCTTTACTGCAAAGATTGTCGGAAGAGATGCATCCTATGATTTAGCGGTTTTAAAGATCGCAGCCTCAGGTTTGAAGGCGCTGCAATTTGGCGATAGTGATCAAGTTGCCGTTGGTGATTCAGTAATTGCCATCGGTTCGCCACTTGGTTTATCTGGAACAGTTACAACGGGAATAATCAGTGCCAAGAATCGTCCAGTAACCGCTGGAGATTCAAGTAATGAGAGTTCATTTATTAATGCATTACAAACTGATGCAGCGATTAATCCAGGTAACTCTGGTGGCCCCCTTGTAGATTCAACTGGAGCGGTAATTGGAGTGAACTCAGCGATTGCTTCACTTGGTTCAGATTTACAAACAGGATCAATCGGACTTGGATTTGCTATTCCAATTAATCAAGCACGAAAGACCGCCGATCAACTTATTAAAAATGGTGTTGCTACATACCCTGTTATTGGAATATCTCTGGATATGAATTACGCCGGAGAAGGTGCACAAGTTGCGACCTCTGGACGTGGAATTCTGCCAGGTAGCCCAGCCCAAAAGGCTGGATTACAAGGGGGAGATGTCGTGATTGCTTTGGATGGAAAGCCAATTACTAATCCGGAAGAGTTAATCGTTGCCGTTCGTTCCAAAAATGTTGGTGATGTGGTCAGACTAACCTACAAACGTAATGGCACTGAAAAATCAGTCTCATTGACGCTGATCGCGGCTAAGAAGTAATTGGCGTAGGCTAAAGCAATGTTCTTTGACCTTGGTGCAGGCGAACTCTTGGGACTTGCAATTCTTGCAATGATCTTAGTTGGACCTGAGCGTTTGCCAAAGATTGCGGTTGAAGCGGCGCAGTGGGTGAAGAAGGCACGAGCTTTGGCAACAAAGGCAACCGCTGAACTACGCGAGAACCTAGGACCTGGATTTGAAGATCTTCAACCTAAAGATCTCAATCCAAAAACCTTTGTTAAGAAGCAGCTCTCCGATCTTTTGGATGAGGAAACTCCAAAAGCTAAGGTCAATAAGCCAGCTGCAAAGATTGACCCAGATCTTTTATGAACCTTCTAGAACAAGTTACAGATGCACTCTCAAAGGTAAATGATCCAGAGCTACGTCATCCCATTACTGAACTTGGAATGATAGAGAATTTATCTGAAAATCAGGGCACAATTACTGTAAAGATTCTGTTAACAATTGCAGCATGTCCGATGCAGGATCGATTACGCACAGATATTACGACTGCAGTTGCAAATGTTGAAGGTGTTAAAGAGGTAGCTCTTGTCTTTGGCGTTATGAATGAGGAGCAACGTAACTTTGTAAAAAAGGTTGTTCGCGGTGGTCGTGAAAAGTTCATTCCATTTGCCCAGCCTGACTCATTAACCCGAGTCATCGGTATCGCATCCGGAAAGGGCGGAGTTGGAAAATCTTCAGTTACCGCCAACCTTGCCGTAGCGATTGCTAAAAATGGTTTAAGCGTTGGAATTTTGGATGCAGATGTATACGGCCACTCAATTCCACGTCTCATGGGTTTAATGGGCCAGCGTCCGACGGCAATCGATCAGATGTTTATTCCCCTTGAGTCCTACGGTGTTAAAACAGTTTCAATGGAGATGTTTAAGCCCGAACGGTCAGACCCTGTCGCATATCGAGGACCACTTCTACATAGAGTCCTAGAGCAGTTGTTATCTGATGCGTACTGGGGCGATTTAGATGTTCTGCTGATCGATCTTCCACCCGGAACAGGTGATCTTGCTATTTCGTTGGGACAATTAATCCCGACCTCTGAAATTGTAGTCGTGACAACGCCTCAGATTGCTGCAGCTGAAGTCGCAGAGCGCGCAGGACGAATCGCCCATCAGATTCATCAACATGTCATCGGTGTTATCGAAAACATGTCAGCTTTTCCTTGCCCTACATGTAACGAAACGATCTCCTTATTTGGCGAAGGTGGAGGAGATGAAACCTCACGCCGACTATCACAACTTGTTGGCAGCGATGTTCCACTTCTTGGAAAGATTCCATTTAGCCCAGCGCTGCGCACTGGTGGCGATGATGGTGTTCCAATTGTGCATGCTGATCCAACATCTGCGGCGGCGTTAGCGATTACAGAGGTTGCAGAAAAGCTGATGAAGCGAAGTAAATCTTTACTCGGAGTCCGATTGGGTGTCTCGACGTAACTCTTTAGTTAACTCCTCAATAAGGTCAGCAAGTTCACTTCTTACAAAATCACGAGTTGCAACCTCGCCGAGCGAGTTACGCAACGCCGCAAGTTCACGGGTTAAGTACTCAGTATCTGCAATTGAACGCTCATTTTGAGCGCGATCCTCATTGAGCTGAATACGATCACGGTCTGCTTGACGATTTTGTGCAAGCAAAATCAATGGTGCTGCATATGAAGCTTGCATAGAAAGAATCAAGGTCAAGAAGATAAATGGGTAATCATCAAAACGTAAATTACTTGGTGCTGCAAAGTTCCAAATAACCCAAAATGCAATAAAGATTGTCATGTACACAAGAAAGCGTGCTGTTCCTAAGAAACGTGCAAAGCGTTCCGACATACGACCAAATGCTTCAGGATCATAATTTGGGCGAAGTGATCGACGGGTCTCACGAGGAGTGTCTAAGCCATAGTTACGTGCCATCTCTCGCCCCCTTAAATGCTTTCCGACTCAAATGAAACTGGTGAATTCTCACGGTGATCATGACGCCAATTTTCAGGTAACAGGTGATCGAGTACATCGTCCACTGTCACAGCGCCCAACAAACGCTCATTTGCATCAACAACGGGTAGTGAAAGCATGTTGTAACTGGCTAAATGCGAGGAAACCTCATGCAAAGTTGCATCAGGGTTGGTGGCCTTGGAATCTGTGTCCACAATCGAACCAAGTAGAGTTGAAGGTGGTTCACGAAGTAAACGCTGATAATGCACAACACCAATAAATCGCCCTGTTGGAGTCTCAACTGGTTGGCGACAAATATAAATCTGTGAAGCAAGTGCAGGAGAAATCTCTTTTTGTCTAACAGCGGCAAGTGCATCTGCAACAGTGGAATCTGCGGTGAGCACAATAGGCTCCGTAGTCATCATTCCACCTGCAGAGTAATCCTCGTAGGTCATCAAACGTAAAACATCTTCAGCATCTTCTGGTTCCATCAGATCCAAGAGTGCATTTGCACGTTCTTCGCCGACTTCGCGCAGTAAGTCAGCAGCATCATCAGGATCCATCTCACCTAAAACATCTGCTGCGCGCTCTCCTTCAAGCTGTGCAAGAAGTGCAACGCGATTGTCCTCGTCCATTTCTTCAAGCACATCTGCAAGACGCTCATCTTCAAGTGCACTTGCGACTTCGATACGGCGCTTTGGTGCAAGATCCTGAAGCACCGCCGCAAGATCTGCAGCACGCAAATTAGCAAGGGTTGACAGAAGGTTAGCTACACCTTGATTTTGTTCCGCGTTGGCAAAACCAACAACCTCTTCCCAAGCAACAGTGGAGGTTGCGCCTTTTCTACGTAAGCCTCGGCCCTTTCGCATGATGTGAACCTTTGCGATCAGCCAATCACCATTTCGATTTTGCTCCATACCCATATCTTCAACAACAACCTCTTCAGAGGTTTCTAGCAAGGTTATTGAGCGATCCAACATCTCTCCCAAAACTAAAACTTCACCTGGGCGAGTATCAAAACGTCGCATATTCAAGAGTCCGGTAATGACGACTGCTCCGCTTTCAATGGAAGTAACTCGAGTGATGGGAACAAAAACGCGACGACGCAAAGGCACTTCAACAACTAATCCAAGGATTCGTGGTTGCTGATTATTTGAACGCAGGGTCGCGACAGCATCTCGCACCTTTCCTACGGGATCACCATTAGGGTCAAAGACCGCGGTACCTGCAAGACGGGCGAGAAATACTCGGTTTAAGAGATTGCCGCTCATGGGATAAGGGTACCTTTCTCTTATGACCTCGGGCGAACGCATTAATGACCACACGGCGATCCCTGCAAAACCAGATCTGATTCGATTAGGTCTAGGAATTATCGGAATCGGAACATCGGGCCCATTAATTGCTATGAGTGCAATGCCGGTGTTGACCCTAATTTTCTGGAGAAATCTCGGCGGATCCTTGATGACGCTGCCCTTTGCACTTCGTCATTCACGTGATCGTGCAGGTATTAAATGGGCTGTTTTTGCTGGAGCCCTACTAGCGTTGCACTTTATCGGCTTCTTTTTAGCAATGAGAATGACAACAGTTGCAGCGGGCACAGCTCTTGTTGCATTGCAACCAATATTTGCGGCGTTATTTGTGAAGTTTAGCGGTGGAGATATTCCATCAAAAGCATGGCTTGGAATGATTGTTAGCTTCGTTGGAGTTGTTTTAGTATCTGGCGTGGATCTGACTATTTCCTTCAGATCCTTCTTGGGAGATATTGCAGCGTTGATTTCAGCTGCATTAGCTGCTGCTTACATGATGGCTGGGTCAAAGGCGCAACGCACCTTAGAAACAAGTTCCTACACATCGGTTTGTTACTTTGTTTGTTCAATTACCGCGCTACCTATGGCGTTGCTTGCAGGAAATGAAATCTTTGCCTTCGAACAAAGAGAATGGCTCATACTTTTAGGGCTAATCCTTGGTGCTCAGTTGCTAGGTCACACAATGTTTAACTCAGCGCTCAAGCGTGTGTCACCTGCCATTGTTTCACTGATTGTATTTTTTGAGGTACCTGTCAGTGCGGTACTTGCAGCCTGGTGGTTGGATCAAACGCCACCACTAGGAATCATTCCTGGAATTGCATTGATTCTCTTGGGATGTGTCTTAGTCGTAACTAGAACTCGTGGCGGAAGCAATGATTGATCTGCACACCCACACCAATTGCAGTGATGGAACAGATTCTCCTCGCGAGCTTGTCAACAAGGCGATTATTCAGGGCTTAGAGGTTTTAGGAATTTCCGATCACGACACAACATCTGGTTGGAAAGAGGCTACTGAAACTGTTCGTGGTTCTCTTAAGTTAGCGCTGGGCTCAGAAATATCCTGCTTAACGACAGATGGCATCAGCGTTCACATGCTGGGGTTGCTCTTTGATCCAGCGCATGCAGAGATGCAACAAGTTTTAGCCGAAACCCGTGATGGGCGCTTACCTCGTATGCGCAAAATGATTGAAAAAATGCGGGCAGCAGGTATGGATATTTCTATGGCCGATGTTGAGCAAGCAATGCCAACAGGTGCAACTATGGGTAGACCGCACCTTGCGGATGCACTCGTTGCAAAGAAAATTGTGAAATCACGTGATGAGGCTTTCGTCGATTTACTGAATAATGAATCACCTTTTTATGTCTCTCACGCCGCCCCAACACCTGCTGAAGCGATCGCATTAATTCGAAGAGCAGGGGGAGTTGCAGTAATTGCACATCCATTTGCTTCACACCGTGGCCAAATCCTGAAAGCTGAGGATTTTTCTGAGTTAGTTGAAGTAGGTTTAAACGGCATTGAAGTGGACCATCGCGATCAAAATCCTGATGAGAGAGCGATGTTGCGAAGTATTGCTAAAGAATTAGATCTTGTTGTGACTGGAAGTAGCGATTATCACGGAACCGGAAAACTTAATTCATTAGCAGAAAACCATACCCATAGGGAACAATGGGAGAAGTTAGAGTCACAAGCCAATGCTCGAAGGGTGGTTTCAGCGTGAAAGATATCAGCGCTATTACTTTTGCAGTCCAATCTTTTGTCACACTCTTTGTGATTATGGATCCACCTGGGGCGACTCCAATTTTCTTAGGATTGGTCGCAGACAAGTCTGCAAAGGTTCGTAGAGTCTTGGCGGTACAAGCTGCGGGTGTCTCACTTCTTGTTATCTCTATCTTTGCCCTTTTTGGTCGAGCAATTTTGAACTACCTCAATATTTCAATGGAAGCTCTGCAAGCTGCCGGTGCGTTACTTTTGTTATTGGTAGCACTTGAACTGTTAACAGGCAATGCCAAGAAACATGGGGATGATGGCGATTCCAACATCGCGTTGGTTCCACTAGGTACTCCAATTTTGGCCGGTCCCGGTGCAATTGTTGCGACGATGATTTTTGTGCAACAAGTAGATACCACTGCTATGGCCTTAGGCTTAACGGCAGCCGTTGTAGCGGTTCACATTGCAATTGCGATCGCATTAATGGCATCGACAACTATTTTGAATGTCATTAAGGAGTCAGGAGTTACCCTGGTCGCCCGAATTGCAGGTCTCTTGCTGGCAGCTATCGCAGTCCAAATGTTGGTCGATGCGATTCGCGTCTTTGTTGCCGCTTAGATCTCTTTAAACTTTTTAGTACGTGTTCGCGTACGTTCAGTACGTGGCTTTGAAGCTTCTTGCTTTGTGCGTGCAGGATGAGCATCTTTGCTTTCTGCCTTAATAACTGGCTTTGCTTTAACCATGCGGCCCGTTGATCCAGCTGGGATGTTGAGCATTTCATAAAGATGTTCAGATGAAGAGTAAGTCTCTTCTGGCTCAGCTAATCCAAGTTCGAGGGTTTGATCAATCATCTTCCAGCGCGCTAGTTCATCCCAATCAACAAAAGTAACAGCAATTCCATGTGCACCTGCACGAGCTGTACGACCAATACGGTGAACATATGTTTTTTCATCTTCTGGACACTGGTAATTAATGACGTGGGTAATTCCGTCAATATCAATTCCGCGTGCAGCCACATCGGTTGCGACAAGAACATCTGATTTCCCGGCCTTGAAATCGCTCAAAGCTTTTTCGCGAGCACTTTGTCCGAGATCTCCGTGAATTGGGACCGCTTTAAAGCCGCGCTCCATTAAATCTTCAGCGGTTTTTTGTGCTGTGCGCTTGGTGCGACAGAAAACCATTGTGGGTCCACGTCCATCGGCCTGCAAGATTCGAGCGAGCATCTCTATCTTGTCAAGAGCGTGAGCACGCAATACATGCTGCTTAATTCGGGTAACAACCGCGCCTTCATCTTCACTATCTTGTGTGCGAATATGAATCGGCTGATTCATAAAGCGACGGGCCAGAGCGATGATGTCTCCCGGCATTGTTGCTGAAAACAACATAGTTTGGGCGCGGTTAGGAGTGCTAGATAAAATCTTTTCCACATCGGGCAAGAAGCCAAGATCTAACATCTCATCAGCCTCATCTAAAACCAAGCGGGATACCTCTTTGAGCTTGAGCTGACCCTGTCGTGAAAGATCGAGCAAGCGACCAGGAGTTCCAACAACAATCTCAACACCTGCGTGTAATGCTTCAATTTGAGGTTCAAATGCACGCCCACCGTAAACCGCAAGGGTACGAATTCCGCGGTTAGAGGCAAGTTCTTCGATGTCTCGAGTAACCTGCGTACATAATTCGCGTGTCGGAACAACGATTAAAACTTGTGGCATTCCCTTAGTAGCAAAATCTGCCCACTCAGCATCGTTGGGCGCAATAACTCTTTCGATAACAGGAATTCCAAAAGCGAGAGTTTTTCCGGTTCCAGTTTTAGCTTGACCAATAACATCGCCATCGGCAAGTGCAATGGGTAGAACCATCTCTTGAATTGCAAATGGTGCTAAAAATCCGTGGGCATGTAATGCATCAATAGTTTGGCTGCGCAGAGGCAACTCTGCAAAGGTTGGTGACATGTTTAATTAATCCTAACGATGTTAATTGCGCGGAAAACCTGAAATGCCTCGCCACATGAGGTTGTGAACCAAAGCCACAGCATCTTGTCGAGTCAACTTGCTATCTCGTTCGAGCCAGTGACGAGCAGTTACTTGCGCATAACCAATCATTCCAACACCCAAAAGCATTGATGCCTCTTTTGGTAGGCCAGTATCAATTGCAATAACCGCACTTGCGGCAGCTGCACAGTCGTACGTCATGCGATTTAAACGTTCGCGAACCTGTGGTTCGACGCTCATGTCGCTCTCAAAGAGCAGGCGAAAGGCTTCACCTTCTTTTTCAATAAATGCAAAGTAAGCATCAACCGTTGCAAGAACTCGATCTCTATTGTCTGGAGTTGATGCGATCGCCTTTTGAATTTCAAAAACTAATGAGTCAATATGTAAATCCAAAACAGCTAAGTACAGATCAAGCTTTGAAGGAAAGTGCTGATACAAAACCGGTTTTGAGACATTTGCACGATCTGCAATCTCATCCATCGCTGCAGAGTGATATCCGGCTGCGGTGAAAACTTCAAGGGCTGCAGATAGCAGCAATGCTCGGCGCTCATCACGAGGCAAGCGAGCCTTGTTGGTTGTGTCTACGTTACTCATTGGTCTAATCGTACGGCAGAATTACCAAACATGAACCGCTCCTATGAAGGCTTCCGTATTCTGCTCGTACATGCGCATCCTGATGATGAAACCATCAATAACGGGGCAACAATGGCTTTGTATGCAGATCGTGGGGCACATGTCACGCTGGTGACCTGCACACGTGGAGAAGAGGGAGAAGTTTTGGTTCCATCCCTTTCGTATTTGGCTAGTAGTGAAAAGGATCAACTAGGGACACATCGTGAGACTGAGTTAGCTGATGCAATGAAAGCTCTTGGTGTTTCAGACCATCGTTTCTTAGGTGCTCCAACAATTAAGTTTCGCGACAGCGGAATGATGGGAACTGAGCCTAACAATCGTCCAGATGTTTTCTGGCAAGCAGATGTTGATACAGCTGCAAAGATTTTGGTTGAGATTATTGAAGAAGTTAAGCCGCATATTTTAATTACTTATGACGAAATTGGCGGATACGGTCATCCCGATCATATTCAGGCGCATCGCGTTGCGATGAGAGCCTCGGAGTTATCTACTTGGCAGATCCAAAAGATTTACTGGAATACTATGCCTAAATCAGTTTTAGCTGAAGGTATGGCAAAGATGAAAGAGATTGGTTCAGATTTCTTTGGTGCTGAAAGTGTTGATGATCTTCCATTTGCAAAAGATGATGAGTTTGTTACAACTCTGATCAATGGTGTTGATTACGTTGATGCAAAGATGGCTGCCATGAAAGCCCACGAGACTCAGATTTCATTAGATGGTCCATTTTTTGCCCTATCCAATAATTTAGGATTGCAGATCTGGGGCGATGAGTACTACACCTTAGTAAAAGGGGTTAAAAGCGAACCCTTTGATTCTCATGGCCGAGAAACAGATTTAACCTCCGGAATAACGCTGTAATGAAAGGCATTTACTCACTTTTATTTGGCGCAACACTTGGCGCAAGTTCAATCTTCCTTCATAGCTTTTATCCACCTGTAGGGCTAGTTGTCTCTCTCGTAGCAACAGGAATGGGTATCTGGTCTACTGGAAGGCTGTGGGGAAAGCGCGCGTATAAATTAATTGCAGCGATTGCTTGGGCATTAGTGGTACTGCGTGCAGGTTTCCCTGGACTCAATGACGAGTACTTAGTTCAAGGTGACACCATTGGAGTTTCACTTATCAACTTTGGATTTATTGCAATCGTTATTGCAATCATGACACCACTTTAACTCCAGCTTTGACCTTCGGGCGTATCTTTAATTTCCAAGCCGAGATTCTCTAACTCAACTCTCAGTCGATCGCTATCTGCCCAACGTTTTTCAGCACGAGCCAGAGCCCGATCATCTAAGAGTGTTTTCATCTGAGTTGACAGAACTTTGGTCTCAAGCGGGCGATCTAAATCAAGTCCAAGAACTTGATCAGCGTAGCGAAAAAGTGAAGCTTTATTTTCAGTCTCGGACTTTTCAATTTCTCGCAATCGCATGATGACACGTGGAGTATCAAGATCGGTGTTAAAAGCTGATTCAATTTCCGGATCAATCTGAATTGATTTGTCAGTGCCCCATTGAGACATCTTCAAGCGCCAACGTTTTAAAGTCTCGTGGGCAGCCTCAATTGAGTTCCAGGTCAGATCCATTTGAGAGCGATATTTGTTTTCCAGGAAACAAAGACGAATAGCAAGGGGATCAATTCCACGCTCAATGACATCCCTTAAAAGAACAACATTGCCAGAACTTTTTGACATCTTCTTACCTTCAAATAGAAGGTGTTCGCCATGGACCCAGAGACCTACCGCTTCAGTATTAATCAATGCATTGGACTGCGCTCGTTCATTTTCATGATGAGGAAAACGAAGATCAATTCCGCCTACATGGATATCTACATGTCCACCCAGCAACTCTAAAGACATCGCTGAACACTCGATGTGCCAGCCCGGAAATCCCTTACCCCACGGAGACTCCCACACCATTTCCGTGCGATCACCAGCTGCTTTCCATAACGCCCAATCGGCGTGAAATCTTTTCGCCCCATCTTCAGAGTACTCATAACGGTGGCCCGGCTTTAACGAGCCAAGTTTATTTCCACTGATTGCACCATAGCTTGCAAACTTTTGAGCGCTGAAATACACGGATGAATCGGAACCAACATATGCAAAATCAGCATCAATTAACTTTCCAATAAGACTCAACATTAAATCAATGCTTTCACTTGCTCTTGGATAAGCCGCTGCCGGCAGAATATTGAGATCTGCTAAATCTTGATGAAACTTCGCCTCATACTTTCGAGCAATCTCAAAGGGGTCAACCCTTTCTAATTTAGCCTGAGTCAGCATCTTGTCATCTTCGACAAAATTTTCAGACATATGCCCAACATCAGTAATGTTTTGAATCAGGTATGGGTGTGAACCATTGAGTCGAACAACCCGTGCGATTAAGTCAGATAGTAGAAAGGTTCGAAGATTTCCGACATGAGCATCACGATAAACAGTTGGTCCACAGCAGTACATTTGAATTTGCTGTGGAGTTACATCAATCTCTTTGAGTTGTCGCGATTGCGTGTCGTATAACTTCATACCTTTTCAATCACCCGCTTCCAGACAAAAATCTCACTATGAGAGAATTCGATTATCTCCCCTCGCTTATTGCGTAATGAGTACGGGGTCAGTAGATACCCCAGAATGTCACGAAATCCGCCCTCTGGATCATGGAGTCTGATGCTGACCCGTGAGCCAATGAGTTCGATGAATTGCGTCTCGAGCTCTGTTGGCATGAGAGAACGATAAGCCCACCGCTACATATCAACCAGCGGTAAATATCGCGCACTGGCAAGAGTTGCTATTAGAATTCGGCTAGAGATTTTGACCAACACTTTGGAGGCCGCCCGTGACCTATGTGATTGCAGACCCATGCATCGATGTGAAAGATAAGTCATGCATCGAAGAGTGCCCGGTGGATTGCATTTACGAAGGCGATCGCATGCTCTACATCCAGCCTGATGAGTGTGTGGATTGCGGCGCGTGTGAGCCGGTTTGTCCAGTAGAAGCTATCTACTACGAAGATGATGTCCCTGGTCAGTGGAAAGAGTTTGGCAAAGTCAACACCGAGTTCTTTATTGAAATCGGTTCACCAGGCGGAGCAAGCAAGGTTGGCCCAACCGGTACAGATCACGCTTCAGTCTCAGCGCGTCCACCAAAGAGCGAGTAACCATTGCGTGCCCAGCTCCCAGATTTTCCGTGGGATGCATTAGCGCCATATGGTGAGAAGGCTCGTTCCCACCCAAAAGGGATTATTGATCTCTCACAAGGAACGCCTGTAGATCCAACGCCTGAATTTATTCAACAGGCATTTCGCGATGCATCAAACTCTCCCAGTTATCCCGTCACCGCTGGAACTGCAGAACTTAGGGCAGCGATACAGAAATGGGCGATAGATCGTTTAGGTGCAACAGGTGAGTTTGATGTGCTGCCATTAATCGGCTCTAAAGAGTTAGTGGCCTGGCTTCCTACTTATCTTGAATCTAGTACTGTGTTAATCCCAGAGATTGCATATCCGACGTACCACGTCGGGGCGGTATTAGCCGGTGCAGAGTCTGTGCCAGTGGCAATTGATGCAAAAAGTTGGCCGGCTGCTGATTTAGCATGGCTGAACTCTCCATCAAATCCAACTGGTCGAGTTCATAGCGTCGATGAGATTAAAGCGTGCATTGATTGGTCTCGTAAAAATAAATCAGTTTTGATCTCTGATGAGTGTTACCTCGAATTTGATCACACAGCACATTCTGTATCTGTCTTATCGCAAACAGGTGGCGACAACACCAATATTTTGGCGGTTCATTCTCTTTCAAAGCGTTCATCTATGGCTGGTTATCGCGCAGCTTTCTTGGTTGGAGACAGTGCTTTGATTTCTCAGATTCGCGAGATACGAAAGCATGGTGGAATGATGGTTCCACTTCCAGTGCAAAAGGCGATGACAGTTGCGCTGTCAGATGATCTTCATGTTGCAGAACAACGTGCTCGCTACAACGCCCGAAAAGATGTGCTGCGTCCGGCACTTGAGGGTGTGGGATTTACAATTGA
The DNA here is from genome assembly GCA_018970885.1 of Actinomycetales bacterium. Lineage (GTDB taxonomy): Bacteria > Actinomycetota > Actinomycetes > Nanopelagicales > Nanopelagicaceae > Planktophila. The sequence continues at coordinate 11,602 of JAGWVL010000007.1, read as the reverse complement.
GTTCAGTGATTCAGGTTTATATCTGTGGTGCACTCGCAATGAAGATGCTTGGACAAGTGTTGCCTGGTTGGCAGAGCGCGGAATCCTTGCAACCCCGGGCAGCTTTTACGGCCACATGGGAAAGAGCCATATTCGTATCGCCATGACCGCCTCTGATGCCCAAATTGCTGAAGCAGTTCAACGCTTGAAGGCATAAAAGTGGCTGTAGCAATTTTGTTAGTAGGTGGCTTTGGTACACGTTTAATGCCTTTAACTCGCAATACTCCCAAGCCCATGCTGTCAGTCGCCGGAATTCCTGTTACTGAACATCAATTAGTTATGGCGAAAAAAGCTGGAATCACCCAAATTGTGCTAGCTACCTCTTATCTTTCAGATGTTTTTACCCCGTACTTCGGGGATGGGTCAAAATGGGGGATGAGCATTAAATATGCGGTTGAAAAAGAGCCGCTTGGAACAGGTGGTGCAATTCGTAATGCAGCACAGTTATTAGATTCGCAAGAGTCAGTAGTGATTTTAAATGGCGATGTACTGAGTTCCCATGATTTAGCAGAGCAAGTCAGGCAACATGAGGCACACGATGCTGATGTAACTTTGCATTTAACTCAGGTGGAAGATGCCCGAGCATTTGGTTGTGTACCAACTGATGCTGATGGCAGGGTTACCGCTTTTCTTGAAAAAATGGATAACCCGGTAACAAATCAAATTAATGCAGGCTGCTATGTGTTTAATCCTCACGTTATAAATACAATTCCTTTGGATACTGTAGTTTCGGTAGAACGGGAAACATTTCCGCAGTTAGTCAGTAACGGTGCAAAGATTTATGGATTTCTTGATAACGCTTATTGGTTAGATATCGGAACACCAAAAGCTTTATTAAAGGCATCAACAGATATTGTTCTTCGAACTGGGTCTGGCCTTGCGATGCCAGGTGCAACCGTTGATTCATCGGCGCAGATCACTGGTGGTAGCTGCATCGGGCGCGGTGCTTCAGTGGGAGCCGGTGCTCATGTCGATGGATCCATTATTGAAGCTGGGGCGGTTATTGGGAGTCAGGCGATCATTACTAACTCATTTGTTGCGACCGGTGCTGTTGTCGATAATGGGGCGAAAATAGACTCATCTTGTGTCACAAAGGGCGAAATTCTTCCAATTCCGCAGTAGTTCACGCGTAAAATCCTTTTCTTGGGCTTGACATGAGCGAGTTACAAGCGTGTAATTCACTCCTAAGAAAGTCTTTTCCAAGAGGGATGAGACAAGATCTAGCTAATGGAGCATCGACGTTATGCCGATTCAACCCGCAGCCCAGAACTCCCCGATCCCCACTTCAGGTCCAACAATCACACTCGCATCTGGCGAAAACATGGAGCTTTCATGGCAGGAACGCGCATTGTGTGCGCAAACCGATCCAGAGGCGTTCTTCCCAGAAAAGGGTGGCTCAACTCGTGAAGCAAAGCGCGTATGTCTTTCATGCGATGTTCGCTCCGAGTGCCTTGAGTATGCACTAGCTCATGATGAGCGCTTCGGAATTTGGGGCGGCCTCTCAGAGCGAGAGCGTCGTCGCTTAAAGCGTCGTACTGCGTAAGGTTCACATTTCTCTCACGAGAAAGTGAGTTATACCTATGGCTTCCCAAGCCGCAGTCGATAAGCATCGTGTAACCGCTGTTCTTGTTTCTCACAATGGAGCGGTGTGGTTGCCCGAAGTTGTTGCAGCGCTCACCTCGCAAACTCGACCGATTGATTTAATTACCGCGGTTGATACAGGTTCGCAGGATGCATCAACAAAACTTTTAAAATCTGCACGCATTCCATTTGTCTCAGCAGATGTTGAAACTGGTTTCGGTCAAGCAATTTCGCTGGCCGTCAATAAATTACCAAAAGCAGTTGAAAATGAATGGATCTGGTTGATTCATGATGATTGTGCACCTGCACCAACTGCGCTCGCAGAGTTATTAGCTGCAGTCAATGATCGACCACAAGTTGTTATGGTTGGTCCAAAGTTATTGGGTTGGCATGATCGAACACACTTACTTGAAGCCGGTGTCAGCATTGCGGGTAATGGTGCACGATGGACAGGGCTGGAACCTTTGGAGTATGACCAAGGTCAACATGATGGAAACCATGATGTATTAGCGGTCAGCACAGCCGGTGCATTGATTCGCCGAGAAGTTTTTGAGGAGCTGGGTGGTTTAGATCCCAAATTAACCCTATTTAGAGATGATGTTGACTTTGGATGGCGTGCTCGTGCTGCCGGCCACTCTGTAATGGTTGCAACAGGTGCTGTTGCATTTCATGCACAAGCTTCAGCTAATGAACGAAGAACAGTTGAAGTCGAAGGTGCTTTTCTTCATAGACCTTTATTGCTAGATCGACGCAACGCAGCTTATGTTTTGCTTTCAAACTCTTCGTGGTGGATTTTGCCATGGCTGGTAATTCAGTTGCTAGGAACAGCAATTGCTAGAGCTATTGGCTATTTGATCGCAAAGCTTCCGGGTTATGCAGCAGATGAAATCTTGGCTGTGGGGTCTTTGATCGTTAGACCAGGGTTAATCATTGCTGCACGTAAGGTGCGTAAAAAGCAACGTTTTGTTTCAGCCAGAGTTATCGCTGAATTTATTCCACCACGCTGGTCACAGATCCGACTTGCATTAGAAGGTGTCGTCGATGCGGTTCGTGCAAAGTTGTTTCCGGAGAACAATCAGGTTTCAACAACTTCAGTATTAGATACTAATGATGATGAAGATTTACTCACTCCTGTGAATTCCAATCATTGGTTTGGTGTTTTCAAACGTCCAGAAGTAATTGGATTTGTTTTGATCACGCTCATCAGCCTCCTGAATTCTCGCAACAGATTTGGGGCACTTGTTGGAGGAGCCTTGCCCATTTCGACAGCTGGGGCTACCGATTTGTGGCGCACATATTTTGAGTCCTGGCACCAAGTAGGTATGGGCTCAACTGTTGCGACCCCAACATGGGTTGCAATCACAGCAACAGCATCCTTATTTTTCCTGGGCAAGGTTCAGTTCTTGATTACAATTTTCTTCTTGGTTGCACCCATTCTCATGATGTTTTCGGCATCCAAGCTTCTCAAGCGTTTAACCGGAAATACCTGGATCTCAATGCCTGCCGCATTTCTTTATGCGATGTCACCGGTAGCTATTGCGGCGGTATCTACAGGTCACATAGCAACGGTTTTGTTTATGATCCTGGCGCCTTTGGTTGCACTACTTCTCAGTGACATCGAAAATATTGAAAGCTTTACTTGGAGAAAAATTGCCGGAGTTTCGCTGCTCTTAGCTCTGCTCTATGGGTTCTCACTCATGATCTTTGTAATTGGTCTAGCTGCAGGGATTATTTCGACCTTAAGTGATTATGGAAAGCATGCGCAAGAAGCCAATGCCGCTTTGTACTCATTACGCTTTCAAAAACGTGTCGCTTTAATCTTTGTTCCCTTTATTTTAAACATTCCTTATTCACTAGAAACGTTTACTCATCCAAGTCGTTTATTAGTAGAGCCAGGATTACTTATTCCTGGTGGCGGACCAATTCATGCATTACTTGGAAATCCAGGTGGTGCAAATTCATTACCCATTTGGTTAGTTAGCCCAATTTTGTTGGTTTTGATCGTCTCACTCTTTTCTTCCACGCATGCGCGCCAGATAGCAGAATATGGTGTTAGGGCATTGGTCTTAGCCGTTGTTGTATCAGCTCTTTCAATCTCAACACATGGTAATGAGGCCTCTTCCAAGGTTTGGCCAGGACCGGTATTGGTTCTGGTGACATTAGCTGCGGTAGCGGCGGGCACGGTGTTACTCGATCGCTTGCGTGAAACTTTGGTTTTGAGCCACATTCATTATCGTCATGTTCTCTCTGCCTTACTTTTGTTCACGACATTTATCTATTCAGTGTTGGCTATTGGGTGGACGGTGACGAAAGGTGCAGATTCATTAGTTCAAGCTAATCAAGAAACGGTAATGCCTGCTTTTTTGAGTGTTGAAAAAGATGTAAAAATTCTTGTTTTACGTGAAGTCGGTAGTAAAAATGACAAGAAGATTCAGTACTACTTATCGCGTGGTAAAGATATTTCACTTGGTGAACCAGATGTAGCCCCTACACAGACTGTCGCAATCGCAGAGGCTGCACGTGGACTTATTGATGGTTCTGGAGTCACGAGTAGTTCGACACTCAGTGATTTCGGTGTGAAGTACCTTTATGTAAAAGCTCCATTTAAAAAAGAGATTATTCGCTCTATCGATGGAATTGGTGGATTTTCTAGAACCTCTGCAACTTCATTAGGTGTTGTTTGGAAAGTAACCGCACCGGCTTCACGTTTAATGTTTGTAGGTGCTGATGGAGTTCGAAAAGAGTTAGAAGCTGGTGAAGTTGGTGCTAGAACATTTGTTCCATCAGCAGGAACTTTAATTTTGACAGAGACGTACAATCGTTCTTGGCAGGTTCTTGAAAATGGTTACCGGCTAGACCGCAACAAGAGTGAGCAAGGTCTCCCAACCTTTACTGTTACCGAGCCGGGAGAAATCTCATTAATTCACGATGGAACTATTCGCCGTGGATGGCTTTCCTTACAGTTAATTCTCCTCGTCATAGTGCTGGTGATGGCCCTTCCTGCAGGACGTCGTAAGAGTGAAATCTCAGAGAGGGAGCTAGCATGAATTTTTCTCGCCCCCTTCGATTTATCGCCTTTATTGTTGCCGCAATCATAATCGCTTCAGCGCTTAATGTGGCTGTGACTAAAAAGAGTTACTCAGAAAACTACCCAGCCGTTGTTTGTCCACCGACACTTTCTGGGTTGTCATCACAGATTTCTCTTTCCTCCAAAAAAATCCAGTTTCAAAGGTTGCAAAATAAAAGTAAGAAAACAGAGCCCGTAAAAGTATTACGCCTTCCTGTAATGAAAGACTCCTTACTATTTGATGCGCAGGGTTCAACACCAGTTGTATGGCAGAGCAAAGCGGGTAGTTGGGCGGGTGGAGCGCTCTGTTCAGGCCCTGCTTCTTCACAGTGGTTTGTTGGTGCCAGTGCAGACATCACAACAAAGGGTCGACTAATAATTGTAAATAGTGGATTAAGCGATGCTGTAGTAGATGTCAACATCTTCACCGAAAATGGGAAGCAACCGCTACGAACATTTAATGTTTTATCTAAAAATTACTTGGTTATTCCAGTTGATTCGCTTGCACCAGGTGATAAGAAGTTAACTGTCAACGTTGTTCCACGTTCAGGCAGAATTAACTCCTTCATGATTGATGAGCAAGGAAAGGGCTTGCGTGCATTAGGTGGAGATCTTGTTAATCCAACAACCTCACCCAGCAAAGTGGTTGTAATTCCTGCGATTCCAAATCAAGGAAAGAAACCTGGGCAAGGTGCTGCACCCGAACATGTACTCAGAGTCCTGACTCCCGGAGATGTTGATTCCAGTGTAACCGTTGAACTTCTCTCAGCCGATGGGGTGTTTATACCAGTTGGCTTGAATTCACGAAGTATTTCGGCGGGGCTTGTAACTGAATTTACTTTCTCTCCCAAGATATCCTCTTCAGCTTTTGCCGTAAAGATAACTTCAACTGAGCCGGTGGTAGCTGCAGTTGAATCATCAGTGGCGATTGGGGGAGGTAAAGACTTCACGTGGAGCACGGGAGCCCCAGAACTAAGCGAGTTCACAATGGCGGTCACAGGTCTTACCCCACTTGTTGTTTTTGCAGGTTCAGAAATTAATGTTGCCGTTGAGGTCACCTTGGTTAATGGCAAATCAATTCGAAAGGCAATCAAGGGCTCAGATGTTGCTACTTGGCGCGTACCTGCTGAGGCACGATCATTTACTATCACCAAGGTTGGAAAGCAGACCTATGCAGGTGCGCTGGTTTCATCGGTTAACGGATATGGGTACTTCCCGATAGCACCCGGAAGCGTACTTACTCGCATCGAGATTCCTGACTCAAATATTCGAATATTAAATCCTTGATAATCCCAACTTTTCATACCACCTCCCACTAATGTTTCACTTATGAGAACTCAAGGTGGACGCGGTTGCTCTCGCGCTGGATGCAAATCTCATGCAACCATGACCTTGACTTATGTGTATGCAGAATCAACCGCGGTCGTTGGACCACTTGCTACTTACTCAGAGCCGCATGCTTATGATTTGTGTGTCGTCCACGGAACGCGGTTAAAGGTTCCTCACGGTTGGAGTGTTATCAAGCAAGAAATTGATGGCAGCTCACAAGGACCCAGCGATGATGATTTGATGGCGATAGCCGATGCGGTCCGTGAAGTTGCAGCAAAAGATATTGAGGCAATTGCACCAACTCAAACTTCATCTGCACAGCAACAATTAGGTCGCCGTGGTCACCTTCGCGCAGTTCCATCCTAAAAAATTATGGAACTCATCCCCAACATTTTTAAAGCCTATGACATTAGAGGTTTAGTTGATACAGAAATTGATGCAGATTTTGCTTTTGCAACTGGAGTCTCCTTTGCTCGTTTCTTACAAATAGAACGTGAACCCGGAACAATTGTTATTGGCGAGGATATGCGCCCATCATCTCCAGAGTTAGCAGATGCTTTTTCAGCGGGAGCAACCTCCCAAGGTATGGATGTAATACGAATTGGTTTAGCCTCAACAGATATGTTGTATTTCGCATCTGGAAAGTTAGGGCTACCAGGAGCGATGTTTACCGCCAGTCATAACCCCGCTCAATACAACGGAATTAAGTTGTGCTTGAGCAAAGCTCGTCCCATTGGAAAAGAGTCTGGCTTAGTAACTATTGAGAACTTTGTCCGCCAAGGTTCGCCAATTGCATTGCGCAACGTAGGGGTCGAGAAGCAGCGCAACATGTTGGAGGAGTACGTTGACTATCTTTTGACCCTTGTTGATGTAACAAAGATTCGCCCACTAAGGATTATTGTGGATGCTGGAAATGGAATGGCTGGTCACACAGCTCCGGCCATTTTTGCACGGCTTAATTGTGAGGTCATTCCCATGTACTTCGAGCTGGATGGATCATTTCCAAACCACGAGGCAAATCCGTTAGATGAAACAACTTTGCAAGATTTAAAGCAAGCTATGATCGAAAAGAAAGCTGACATAGGTTTGGCATTTGATGGAGATGCCGATCGTTGTTTCTTGGTTGATGAACGTGGCATTGCAGTAAATCCTTCAGCACTTACCGCATTGATTGCACAACGAGAGTTGCAGAAGCATCCTGGCTCAAAGATCATTTACAACTTAATATCATCTCGTGCGGTGCAAGAGGTTATTGCCGAAAATGGTGGTACTGGATTGCGGAGTCGAGTAGGTCACTCATACATCAAGAAGATGATGGCTGAAAGTGGGGCAATCTTTGGCGGTGAGCACTCAGGACACTTCTACTTTAAAGAGTTTTGGATGGCAGATAGCGGCGCACTTGCAGCACTTCATGCGATTGCAGCTCTTGGCGAAAGTTCTACAAGCATGTCCGAACTATTAGCTCCTTTTAATCGGTACTCATCAAGTGGTGAGATCAACTCAAAAGTTGCGGACACACAACAAGCAACCGATTTAGTTCGCCGGAGTTATGACTCGGACAATGTTGTGATTGATGAATTAGATGGCTTGACGGTAAATGGGGATACATGGTGGTTCAACCTGCGTCCTTCAAATACCGAGCCGCTACTACGGCTTAACGTTGAGGCTACAACTCAGGCTCAAATGGAGTCGGTACGTGATGCGGTTCTCTCTGTAATACGCGGCTAATCCCCGTTTTCCAATACGTACTTTTCGCAAGAGGGCAGTAACCTATGCCTATAGCCGCCTAGCACAGTAGAGCCCTACGCCTTAGGTATCCAATTAATACTTTGATTACCATTTAAGGAGATTTACGTGAACGTTCCAATTACTTCAACTCTTCCAAAGCATGACATTGCTGATGCATCACTTGCAGCAGAGGGTCGAAAGCGCATCGAATGGGCTGAGCGCAATATGCCTGTGCTTGCTCAAATCCGTGAGCGCTTTGAAAAGTCACAACCATTTGCAGGTGTGCGTATCGCCGCATGCATGCACGTAACAACAGAAACCGCTAACTTGATGCGTGTTCTAAAGGCTGGAGGCGCAGAGATCGCATTGTGCGCATCAAATCCACTATCTACACAAGATGACACCGCAGCAGCTCTCGTTCACGAATATGGAATCTCAGTATTTGCTCGCAATGCGGTTGACCGTGATGGTTACTACAAGCACATCAACGCCGCTCTCGATATCGAACCACATCAAGTATTTGATGATGGTTGTGATTTAGTTAATACTTTACATACAACTCGCAAAGAGTTAATCCCAAACATCACTGGTGGGTGCGAAGAGACAACAACAGGTGTTATTCGTCTCAATCAGATGGCAAAAGATGGCGCTCTTCAGTTCCCAATGATCGCGGTGAATGACACAGATACAAAGCACATGTTTGATAACCGTTACGGAACAGGTCAATCAACGCTTGATGCTGTTTTTCGTGCAACTAACTTCCTGCTTGCTGGTCGAGTTGTAGTTGTAGCTGGCTTCGGTTACTGCGGTAAGGGTGTTGCAGAGCGTGCAAAGGGTATGGGCGCGGATGTAATCGTTACTGAAATTGATCCAACAAAGGCACTTGATGCAATGATGCAGGGTTTCCGCGTAATGCCAATGCTTGATGCTGCAAAGCTCGGTGATGTTTTTATTACAGTTACAGGTAACCGCGATGTTCTTCGTGATGAGCACTTTGCTGTAATGAAAGATGGCGCAATTATGGCCAACTCTGGTCACTTCGATATTGAGATTGATGTTGCATGGCTTGAGCAGAACTCGAAGAAGAAGAATTCAAAGATGCGCCACCAGACTGATGAATATGTACTGTCAGATGGGCGTCGTTTGCTCCTTCTAGCTGAAGGTCGCCTAGTTAACCTTGGAGCAGCTGAAGGTCACCCAGCATCTGTAATGGATATGTCATTCTCAGATCAGGCGCTGACAGCTGAGTATCTAGTGAAGGAAGCAAAGAATCTAAAGCCAGGTGTTCATGAGGTTCCTTCATACATTGACAAGGAAGTAGCTTCACTCAAGTTAATCAGCATGGGTGGACGCATCGACGTTCTTACTCCTGCACAAGATATGTACCTGAACTCTTGGGAGCACGGTAGCTAATGACTTTAGTTATGGTCGTCGATGACGACCAGGATCTCGCAGAGATGCTCGGCATCGTTTTAACCGGTGCCGGCATCGACGTGGATCTAGTAAGTCGTGGTGATGAGGTTATGGATGTGTTCCATAACAACCCACCAGATCTAGTTTTATTGGATGTTATGTTGCCCGGCCTTGATGGTATTGAAGTCTGCAAATTAATTCGTGCAGAATCTATGGTTCCGATTGTTATGTTGTCGGCAAAAGGTGACACCCAAGATGTGGTAAAAGGTTTAGAGGCTGGTGCAGATGACTACATGGTTAAGCCATTCCGTCATCCATCCGAACTAATCGCACGAATTAGGACCCGCTTACGTCGAACAAACGCAGATGTTTCAGGGCTTTTAACAATTGGTGATTTAGCTATTGATGTACAGGCACACCAAGTGACTCGTGGGGGCAAGCAAATTGCTTTAACTCGCTTGGAGTTTGATCTACTTGTTGCTTTAGCTAAAGAACCAGGTCGAGTCTTTACCCGTGATGCATTGCTCAGCGAGGTCTGGGGTTATCGTCACTCTACTGACACTCGCTTAGTTAATGTGCACGTTCAACGCCTACGTTCAAAGATTGAACATGATGCTGAACATCCTGAGATTGTTGTCACTGTGCGCGGAGTTGGTTACAAAGCTGGAGTGATGGGCGGTTCCTAATAATGAACCGAATCTATTGGCGAATCCGTAATTCACTTGCGATCAAGGTAATTCTCTCCACAGTTATACTTTCTCTAGGTGTCACAGGAGTGACAGGTTCTGCCCTTAATTCTCAGCTGTCTGCGGGCATTAGAGAGGTGAATCTCAATTCAGCCCTTGCCGAGGCCCGATCTACAATCTTTACCGCCGAATATCGGTTCTTACTCGCACAGGGCGAAAGGGATTCAGTAGTTCAAAAAGTTGTCGATGATGTTATTAGTTCAGCCACAACTTTGACCGCCAATGAAAATACCCGAGAAGTAGTTTTCATCCGTAGTCCTGGAAACACTATGGACAATAATTACGAGATTGCATCCAATCTTTTAGATCCAAACTCAATTCCAACCAGCCTAAGTGAGCGTGTGCGTAAGAAGACTGAACTTGTTTATCAGTACACCAATATGAAATACCTAACTGGTACAAAGGTTAAAGGTTTGGCGATCGGACAAAAGGTTCAGATTCCAAATGCCGGGCAGTACGAGATGTACATAATTTTTTCACTAGCAAACCAAGAAAAAACACTTGACCTTATTAGGCGTGCATTATTTCTTACTGGTTTTGTACTTCTGCTATTGATTGGTTTAATTACGTGGCTGGTTGTGCGGCAGGTTGTTCGCCCAGTTCGAGATGCTGCGAATATTGCTACCGAGTTTACTGCTGGAGATTTCAGAAAGCGCCTAAAGGTTGAGTCGCAGGATGAAATTTCAACTTTAGGATTGGCCTTCAATGAGATGGCAGAATCTATTGAAAAACAGATTGCACGCTTAGAAAACCTCTCGCGTGTTCAGCAACGGTTCGTGTCTGATGTATCCCATGAACTACGAACACCGTTAACAACTTTGCGTATGGCATCTGAGGTCATTCACTCCTCCAAGGACACTTTTGATCCGATTGTTGCTAGAAGCGCTGAATTATTAGTTGCACAATTAGATCGCTTTGAACGATTACTTGAAGATTTGCTTGAAGTTTCTCGTTTCGATGCAGAGGTTGCTGTTCTTGAAGCGGTTGATTTTGACATCGTCCAATTAGTTCAGCGATGCGCAGATGATTTAGCGTTGGTTGCAAAAGAGCGGAAGACCGAAATTTACGTGACTACAGCGCAGCCAGTGGTCATGGTGAAAGCTGACATTCGCCGCGTAGAGCGCATTCTCCGTAACCTTTTAGCTAACGCAATCGATCACGCGGAAGAGTTACAAATTGATGTACGTATCGAGGCTAGCGATCATGATGTCGCAATTGGTGTTCGTGATTATGGTGTTGGTTTAGATGAAAACGCTTTGATACGAGTCTTTGATCGTTTTTGGCGAGCAGATCCATCACGTGCTCGAACTCGAGGTGGTACGGGACTTGGTCTTTCCATTGCGCTAGAGGATGCACGTTTACATAATGGAGAACTTGAAGCATGGGGAAGACCCGGACGTGGTGCCCACTTTGTTGTGACATTACCTCGAAATACGTGGGAAAGCATTGAGCAACGATTGATTCCACTGCAGCCTGAGGATTACAAAGCTTAGTTTCCACACTTTGGTGTTAAAAAATTTGCAGGTACGTACCAAAATCGATAATGCGCCATGAACTCTTTGACCGAACTGTCTCAACTTTTGTTTCCTAGTAGATGCTTTGGCTGCCAAAAACTTGGTCCAAGTATTTGTTCAATTTGCAGAATTAGTTGGCACCCACTTTATTATCAAACAAAGATTGACAATTTAACTGTGCATTC
>JAGWVL010000034.1 GCA_018970885.1 Actinomycetales bacterium | reverse complement strand
CGAGGTACTTCAACCTCATCGAGACGAACAGCCTCACCAGAACCTTGTTGGTCAAATGGTGTGAAATCGTACTCATCGTAAGCTGCGTAAACTGCGGCCTTTGCTTCCTCAGTTGGCTCAACACGAATGTTGCGATAACGAGCAAGACCAGTACCAGCAGGAATCAACTTACCGATGATGACATTCTCCTTCAGACCGAGCAATGGATCGCTCTTCTCTGAAAGTGCTGCATCTGTAAGTACACGAGTTGTCTCCTGGAATGAAGCCGCAGACAACCATGACTCAGTTGCAAGTGATGCCTTAGTGATACCCATAAGTTCTGGGCGACCTGAAGCAGCCTTTCCACCTGAAGTCACGACGCGACGGTTTTCAGCCTCGAAACGACCACGCTCAACAAGCTCGCCTGGAAGTAGATCTGCATCTCCTGCTTCAAGCACTGTGATGCGCTTTAACATTTGACGAACAATTACTTCAACGTGCTTATCGTGAATTCCTACACCCTGTGAGCGATACACAGATTGGATTTCATTAACCAAGTGAACTTGAGTTGCACGTGGTCCAAGAATACGAAGAACCTGCTTTGGATCAATCGCGCCAACAACCATCTTCTGGCCTACTTCAACGCGTGAACCTTCTTCTACAAGTAGCTTCTGACGACGAGTAATTGGGTAAGCAACCTCTTCGCCTCCATCATCTGGAGTAACAACGATCTTCTTGCCCTTTGCATCTTCGCGGAATGAAACAACACCAGCTGTTTCAGCGATTGGTGCAACACCCTTAGGTGTACGTGCTTCGAATAGCTCAACGATACGTGGAAGACCGTGAGTGATGTCATCACCCGCAACACCACCAGTGTGGAAGGTACGCATTGTTAGCTGTGTACCAGGCTCACCGATTGATTGTGCTGCAATGATTCCAACCGCTTCACCGACTGCAACGCGCTGGCCTGCTGCAAGTGAACGTCCGTAGCAAGCTGCACACTGTCCGACCTTGCTATCGCAGGTTAGAACTGAGCGAATCTTTACTTCATCAACACCGGCTGCAACGAGTTCATCAATGTTGCGATCACCAAGATCAGTACCTGCTGGGAGCAGAACCTTGCCATCAACTGTCACATCTTCCGACAATGTACGTCCGAAAACTGAAGTTTCGACATGGTCATGCTTAACGAGGTTGCCTGACTCTTGACGCACACCAATCTGTAAAACAAGACCGCGATCAGTGCCGCAATCCTCTTCACGAATGATTACATCTTGAGCAACGTCGCAGAGACGACGTGTTAGGTAACCAGAGTCAGCGGTACGAAGCGCTGTATCTGCAAGACCCTTACGAGCACCGTGAGTAGAAATGAAGTACTCAAGTACTGAAAGACCTTCGCGGAAGTTTGACTTAATTGGACTTGGAATAATTTCACCCTTTGGGTTAGCTACAAGTCCACGCATACCGGCGATCTGACGGATCTGCATCATGTTTCCACGAGCACCAGAGAAGACCATCATCCAAACTGGGTTAACGCGAGGGAAGTTTTCTTCCATCTCCTTACCCACTTCAGCTGTTGCCTTTGTCCAGATCTCGATCAATTCTTGACGACGCTCGTCATCGGTGATGAGTCCCTTTTCATATTGTGATTGAACCTTCTCGGCCTGTGTTTCATAACCCGCAAGAATTTCCTTCTTACGTGGAGGTGTCACAACATCTTCAATACCAATAGTGGCACCAGCACGAGTTGCCCAGTGGAAGCCGAGTGACTTCAACGCATCAAGCGTCTCAGCAACAACAACCTTTGGATAGAACTCTGCTAGACGATCGACGATTGCACCAAGTTGCTTCTTAGTGACATCAAGATCTACATATGGATAATCAGCTGGAAGTGCTTCATTAAACAATGCGCGACCGATCGTTGTCTCAATTGTCTCGCCAGTCTTAGTCAGACGAATCTTTACCTTAGCCTGCAATGAAACCGAGTGCTGATCGTGGGCCATGATCGCTTCTGCGATTGAACCAAATGCACGACCTTCTCCAAGTTCATTGTCACGAACCATTGTTAAGTAGTAGAGACCAAGAACCATGTCCTGTGTAGGAGATGTAATTGGACGACCAGAAGCTGGTGACAAGATGTTGTTTGAAGACAACATCAAGATGCGTGCTTCAGCCTGCGCTTCAGCAGATAGTGGCAAGTGAACCGCCATCTGGTCACCGTCGAAGTCAGCGTTAAATGCTGTACAAACGAGTGGGTGAATCTGAATCGCCTTACCTTCAACCAATTGTGGTTCGAAAGCTTGGATACCTAATCGGTGAAGGGTTGGTGCGCGGTTAAGGAGAACAGGGTGCTCTGCAATAACCTCTTCTAGAACATCCCACACAACTGGACGTGCACGCTCAACCATACGCTTTGCAGATTTAATGTTCTGCGCGTGGTTTAGATCTACAAGTCGCTTCATTACGAATGGCTTGAAAAGTTCAAGTGCCATCTGCTTTGGAAGTCCGCACTGGTGCAGCTTCAACTGTGGACCTACAACGATTACTGAACGACCTGAGTAGTCAACGCGCTTACCGAGCAAATTCTGACGGAATCGTCCCTGCTTACCCTTGAGCATGTCTGACAATGACTTCAGCGCACGGTTACCTGGACCTGTAACTGGACGACCACGACGACCGTTATCGAACAAGGCATCTACAGCTTCCTGCAACATACGCTTTTCATTGTTAACGATGATCTCTGGTGCACCGAGATCAGCAAGACGCTTCAAACGGTTGTTACGGTTGATGACACGACGGTATAGATCGTTGAGATCTGAAGTCGCAAAGCGACCACCATCGAGCTGAACCATTGGACGTAGATCAGGTGGAATGACTGGAACACAATCAAGAACCATTGATGCTGGCTTGTTGCTTGTTGTAAGGAATGCGTTAACAACCTTTAAGCGCTTGATTGCACGAGTCTTCTTGGCACCTTTGCCATTCTCAGAAAGATCTGTGAGGAGTTTGTGCTCTGTCTCAAGGTCAAAAGTTTCTAGACGACGCTTAATCGCAGCGGCACCCATGTCACCTTTGAAGTACATACCGTAGCGGTCACGCATTTCACGGTAAAGGTTCTCATCACCTTCGAGATCCTGAACCTTAAGGTTCTTGAAACGAGTCCACACTTCTTCTAGACGAGTGATTTCGCGCTCTGCACGATCACGAATCGCCTTGAGTTCACGCTCTGCTGCTTCACGAACCTTACGCTTTACATCAGACTTTGCATCCTCTGCTTCGAGTTCTGCAAGATCTGCTTCTAGCTTCTTAGTACGAACATCTACATCGTTATCACGACGAGTTTCGATCTTCTTACGATCGTTAGCAAGCTTCTTCTCAAGCTGTGGCATAGCTTCTTCGCGAAGTTCAGTATCAACCTCTGTGATCATGTAAGCAGCGAAGTAAATAACCTTTTCTAGATCTTTTGGAGCAAGATCAAGTAGGTATCCAAGGCGTGATGGAACACCCTTGAAGTACCAGATGTGAGTTACAGGAGCTGCAAGCTCAATGTGACCCATGCGCTCACGACGAACCTTTGCACGTGTGACTTCAACACCACAACGCTCGCAAATGATTCCCTTAAAGCGTACGCGCTTGTACTTACCGCAATAACATTCCCAGTCACGAGTAGGTCCGAAGATCTTCTCGTCAAAGAGTCCATCCTTTTCAGGCTTTAGTGTGCGGTAGTTGATTGTCTCTGGCTTCTTAACCTCACCAAAAGACCACTCGCGAATGTTCTCTGCAGATGCGAGACCGATACGTAGTTCATCAAAGAAGTTGACATCTAACATTTTATTTTCCCTCTCACACTTCTTCTACGCTGCTTGGCTCAACTCGTGACAAGTTGATACCTAGCTCTTCGGCGGCTCGGAACACTTCTTCATCTGTATCGCGCATTTCGATTGCGACACCTTCTGAAGAAAGTACTTCTACATTTAGACAGAGTGATTGCATTTCCTTAATTAGCACCTTGAATGACTCAGGGATACCTGGTTCCGGAATGTTTTCACCCTTAACGATCGCTTCGTACACCTTTACGCGGCCGAGAACATCGTCAGACTTAATTGTTAGCAACTCTTGGAGTGTGTAAGCAGCACCGTAAGCTTCAAGTGCCCACACCTCCATCTCTCCAAATCGCTGACCACCGAACTGCGCCTTACCACCAAGTGGTTGCTGCGTGATCATTGAGTATGGACCAGTTGAACGTGCGTGAATCTTGTCATCAACCAAGTGGTGGAGTTTCAAGATGTACATGTATCCAACTGAAATTGGTGTTGGGTATGGCTCACCAGAACGACCGTCAAATAGACGAGCCTTTCCACTCTTTCCAATAAGTTGATTTCCATCGCGGTTTGGAAGAGTTGCAGATAGAAGTCCAGAGATTTCATCTTCTAGCGCGCCATCAAAAACAGGAGTTGCGAACTTTGTTCCAGGCTCGCCCTTATCGGCACCAATTGCACGCATGTGCTTCTGCCATGCCTCATCAATACCTGAGAGATCCCAACCAGTCTTTGCAACCCAACCTAAGTGAAGTTCTAAAACCTGACCAACGTTCATACGACCAGGTACACCGAGTGGGTTCAGAACTACATCTACTGGAGTTCCATCTTCAAGGAATGGCATATCTTCAACTGGAAGAATCTTTGAAATAACACCCTTGTTACCGTGGCGACCAGCAAGCTTGTCACCATCTTGAATCTTGCGCTTCTGTGCAACATAAACGCGAACCAATTGGTTAACGCCAGCTGCAAGTTCGAAACCTTCTTCAGATTCAAAAATCTTTACGCCGATAACTTTTCCTGATTCACCGTGTGGAACCTTGAGAGATGTGTCGCGAACTTCGCGAGCCTTCTCACCAAAGATTGCACGAAGTAAACGCTCTTCAGGAGTTAGTTCAGTTTCTCCCTTAGGAGTTACCTTTCCAACCAAGATATCGCCAGGAACTACATCTGCACCTACACGGATGATTCCTCGCTCATCTAGATCTGCAAGAACTTCTTCTGAAACATTAGGGATATCGCGAGTGATTTCTTCTGCACCAAGCTTTGTATCCCGAGCATCAACTTCATACTCTTCGATATGGATTGATGTAAGAACATCATCCTGAACTAGGCGCTGAGAAAGAATGATCGCATCTTCGTAGTTGTGACCTTCCCATGACATGAATGCCACGAGTAGATTCTTACCGAGCGCCATTTCACCCTGATCGGTACATGGACCGTCAGCAATAACTGAACCAACTTCGACGCGCTGACCTTCAGAAACAATAACCTTTTGGTTATAGGAAGTTCCCTGGTTTGAACGTGTGAACTTGTGTAGCGAATAAGTTTGGTAGGTCGAGTCATCTGCCATGACCTTAACTTCATCTGCAGAAACCTCAGTTACAACGCCAGCCTTAGTTGCGGTAATAACATCGCCTGCATCTACAGCTGCGCGGAACTCCATACCTGTACCAATTAATGGTGCCTCTGCACGCATCAAAGGAACAGACTGACGCATCATGTTAGAACCCATCAACGCACGGTTAGCATCATCGTGTTCAAGGAATGGGATCATCGCTGTTGCAACAGACACCATCTGACGTGGTGAAACATCCATGTAATCAACTTCTTCACCTGGAATGTATTCAACTTCTCCACCGCGTCGACGTACAAGTACACGTGGTTCAGCGAAATGATTGTCATCAGTTAGTGGAGCGTTTGCCTGCGCGATGATGTGTTCATCTTCTTCATCAGCGGTTAGGTAATCAACCTGATCTGTTACGCGACCCTTAACAACCTTGCGGTAAGGAGTCTCGATAAATCCAAATGCAGTGACGCGACCATATGTTGCAAGTGATCCGATAAGACCGATGTTTGGTCCTTCCGGAGTTTCAATTGGACACATACGTCCGTAGTGAGATGGGTGAACGTCACGAACTTCAAAACCTGCACGATCACGTGAGAGACCACCTGGACCAAGTGCTGAAAGACGACGCTTGTGTGTAAGTCCGGACAAAGGATTTGTCTGATCCATAAACTGTGACAACTGGGATGTTCCGAAGAACTCCTTGATGGACGCAACTACTGGACGGATGTTGATCAGAGTCTGAGGAGTAATTGCCTCGACATCTTGTGTCGTCATACGTTCGCGAACTACGCGCTCCATACGTGACAGACCGATGCGAACCTGATTTTGAATCAATTCACCAACTGTACGTAGACGACGGTTACCGAAGTGATCGATATCGTCCTTTTCAACGCGAACTTCGCGGCCGTACTCCATCAATAGATCGCCGCGGTGAAGTGCTACTAGGTAGCGCAAAGTCGCAACGATGTCAGAGATAGTAAGTAGTGAAGCGGAGAGATCTAGATCAAGGCCTAGCTTCTTATTCACCTTGAAGCGACCGACCTTGGCCAAGTCGTAACGCTTCGGGTTGAAGTACAAGTTTTCAATCAAATTTTGTGCTGCTTCCTTAGTTGGAGGCTCACCAGGACGAAGCTTGCGATAGATATCTAGCAGCGCTTCATCTTGTGTCTTTACAGTGTCTTTCTCAAGAGTTGCGCGCATTGATTCAAACTCGCCAAACTCTTCAAGAATTTGTTCCTCAGTCCAACCAAGGGCCTTAAGAAATACAGTTACAGACTGCTTACGCTTACGGTCGATGCGAACACCAACAAGATCCTTCTTATCAACTTCAAACTCAAGCCATGCACCACGTGAAGGAATTACCTTTGATGTGAATACATCTTTGTCAGAAGCCTTTTCAATCGTGCGCTCAAAGTACACACCAGGTGAACGAACCAATTGAGAAACAACAACGCGCTCGGTTCCGTTAATAACAAATGTGCCGCGAGCTGTCATCACTGGGAAGTCACCCATAAATACTGTCTGTGACTTAATCTCACCAGTGATGTTGTTGGTGAACTCTGCCGTTACGAATAGTGGTTGTGCGTAAGTCATGTCGCGTTCTTTGCACTCATCTATTGAGTACTTAGGCGGCTCGAAACGGTGATCGCGGAACGATAGCGACATCGTTCCCTGGAAATCTTCGATCGGAGAAATCTCTTCAAAGATTTCTTCAAGACCTGAAGTTGTTGGGATTTCTCCACGATTCATTGAATCGGTTGCTGCGATACGTGAACGCCATGCATCGTTACCCAATAGCCAATCAACGCTTTCAGTTTGCAGCGCTAATAGGTTAGGAACTTCTAGGGGTTCGCGGATCTTGGCGAATGAGACTCGACGTGGTGCTACTGAGATTTTTTTAGACGCGGCCAAGAGATGTCCTTTCAGACAATATTCGGGAACACACAACTATTAGGTCTCAGCCGCTATATGCCCTGACCATAGAAATTTGTGCGAAGGTGAAGGGTATCCAAACCACCCCCGCCCTGTCCAACCGGGTGCTTATACCCCTATGCGGGCGCTTTGTCAGCCAATTACCCAAAAATGTGAAGCTAGCCCTTCCAGCTCCACACATCCTCTCCCCGCACGATGCGCTCAAATCCACCATCTATATAGATGGTCTGCCCTGTGACATGGGTGTTCTCGACCCCCGTCAGCCACATCAGTAATGAGGCCACAGTCTTGGGCTCCATAAATCCATTGAGCGGCATCGGTACTAACTTCGAGAGACCTTCACGCTCTTCAGGGGTCTTGATGATTTGATCCACCATCGGGGTCATCACAATCGCAGGGCCAACAGCGTTGATTGGAATTCCAGCTCCTGCCCAATGTGGCTTAAGGCATTGTTGGCGAATCCAGCGACTAATTGCACGCTTAGTTGATCCATAAATTAACTGTTCACCACCTGCTGCTGCATCTACTAATTCTTGAGCGATCTTTACAGCTTTTGCCTCATCATTGGCACACATCGCCTCTACTAATTCTGCACTGTTAGGCATGATGGATGCAACAGAACTTGTAATAACTACACGTGGTGTTTTTGATTGAGTGAGCGTTGGCAATAACTCATTGAGAAACTCAGTTACACCAAAGTAATTGACTGACACAGTTGTTGCAGTTGGATAAGCTAAACCTGCACAAGCAATAACAGCATCAATTGAATTGTTGGAAAGTTCGATTGCTTTCTTGGCCGCATCGATTCGTCCTTGTGGGGTGCTGAGATCTGCAACAACATCTGCATTATGGATATCAACACCAATGACAGTGTTGCCAAGGCCCTTTAACTTCTCCGCGGTAGCTTGACCGATACCAGAGGCTGAACCAGTAATTACATATGTACGCATCATAAAAACCTTTCGTATTTGAAAAAACCCCGCTTGGCGTGGTGCCAAACGGGGTTTTTCCTAAGTAATGAATTACTTGATTGTGACTGTTGCGCCAGCTGCCTCTAGTGCTGCCTTTGCCTTGTCTGCTGTCTCCTTGCTTGCCTTCTCTAGAAGGGTTGCTGGAGTTGCATCTACTAGGTCCTTTGCTTCCTTCAAGCCGAGGCTTGAATTAAGACCACGAACTTCCTTGATCACTGCAATCTTCTGTGATCCTGCGTTTTCCAAGATAACTGTGAACTCATCTTGTCCAGCATCTGCTGCGCCGCCTGCTGCTGCGCCGCCTGCTGCTGCAACCGCTACTGGAGCTGCTGCTGTTACATCGAATTCAGTTTCAAATGACTTAACGAACTCTGAGAGCTCGACCAATGTCATTTCCTTGAACTGACCCAATAGGTCTTCTGTGCTGAGCTTTGCCATATTCGTTATTCCTTCTCTTCTGTTTCTGTTGTTAATTCTTCGGTTACTGCAACCGCTTCTGTAGCCGCAGCTTCAGCTGGAACCTCTGCCACAGCATTGTCTGCCACTGGCTCGGACACTTCAGCCACAACATCTGCAACAGGTGCTGCAGTAGCTTCTTGTTGACTTTCTAGTTTGATGCGAAGTGCGTCAAATACACGCGCTGCCTTAGCAAGCGATCCCTTCATTGCACCAGCAAGCTTTGCCAATAGAACTTCACGAGACTCGAGGTTAGCGAGCTGCATGATTTCTGCTGGAGTTACAGACTTGCCTTCGTAGATTCCACCCTTAATAACTAGGAATGGATTCTCCTTTGCAAAATCACGGAGGCTCTTTGCTGCATCAATTGGATCGCCCTTGATGAATGCAACAGCTGATGGACCGGTTAGAAGATCATCTGCAATCTCTACTCCCGCATCCTTTGCTGCAATCTTTGTAAGAGTGTTCTTCACTACTGAGTACTTGGTTGTTGAACCAAGTGCACGGCGAAGTTCCTTCATTGATGTAACAGAAAGACCACGATATTCAGTTAGCACCGTTGCATTAGCTGTGCGGAAATCCTCCACAAGTTCAGCAACCGCTGTTGTCTTATCTGGGCGAGCCATTCGGTTCACCTTTCCTGTTTCATTGGTGACCGTAGGAAATAAAAAAATCCGTAACGCGTAAGCGCCACGGATTACCATGATCACCTACGCGGGCTGAGATTTCCTCATTTATTTAGATCTTCCTTGCGGTTGATCTAGACCTGCGGTCTTTGGTTATGGCGTAAGGCTAAGGCAGGGTCGCCTTAAGGGTCAAATTGAGCGTGGAAGGGGAGTGAAAAGGGCCTCAGCGAAATGCCGAGGCCCTTCCCTATCTAGTTCCAATTAATTATTGAATAGTTGCTTAGTTAGCTGATGGTTCACGAACTAGGTTTGGATCTACCTGGATTCCAGGTCCCATTGTTGTTGAAACTACAGCCTTCTGTATGTAGCGACCCTTTGAAGAGTTTGGCTTTGCACGAAGTACTTCATCTAATGCAGCTGCGTAGTTTTCTGCAAGCTGCTGAGCTGTAAATGAAACCTTTCCGATTAAGAAATGAAGGTTTGAGTTCTTATCAACACGG
>JAGWVL010000033.1 GCA_018970885.1 Actinomycetales bacterium | reverse complement strand
TTCCTTGGTCGTAGATGTAACAAACTATGTGATGCTCGAACTCGGTCAACCGCTACACGCATTTGATAAATCTAAAATCAAGGGTGGGCTAACGATCAAGCGTGCAGGTTCTGCACAAAAGTTTAAAACTCTCGATGGAGTAGAACGCACCTTGGATCTCGATGATTTGATGGTCTGTGATGATGAGCAACCATTAGCTCTAGCCGGAACAATGGGTGGGCAATCTTCTGAGATCACAGAGACCACAACTGAGATCGCTTTAGAGGCGGTTCACTTTTGCCCTGTATGCATCGCAAAGAACTCAAGGCGCCACAAGCTCTCTTCAGAGGCGTCACGTCGATTAGAGCGCAGCGTTGATCCATCACTTGCTGAATTTGCTTCAGCTCGATTTGTTCAACTACTAACTGCGCATAGTTCGGCGCAACATGTCGCAACTATGGTTGATGGTGAACCAATCTATGCACCATTGGTAACCATTGATCCAAAATATGTTTCGAAGACTTTAGGGTTTGATGTCCCAGCGTCAAAGGTTGCCGAGGTACTTCGTGTCATTGGTTGCGATGTTGATGAGAAGAGTTTCACTATCGATCCACCATCATGGCGCGCCGATCTATTGACCGCTGCAGATTTCACTGAAGAAGTCGCCCGCATGATTGGCTACGACAAGATTCCGTCAGTTCTTCCTCCACGTCCATTGCATGCAACTCTGACACCTACTCAAAAGCGTCGTCGCGCAGTTGCAACAATGTTGGCAAGTCGAGGATTAGCAGAGGTTCAAACCTTCCCATTCACCAATCAAGCGACTATAGATGCGATGGGATTTGTCGGAGAGCGAGCTTCAACTTACAAGATTGCAAACCCAATGTCTGAAGAGTTTCCATTGATGCGGGTACATCTAGTTCCTGGTTTGATTGAGGTCGCACAGCGAAATATCAGCCGAGGAGCAAAGGACTTCGCAATCTTTGAAATGGGCTCGATCTTCCGTAGTTCACAGAAGTTAGTACCGGCGATTTCACCAGATCTTTCAAAGCGTCCCGATCAAAAGATTATCGATGAAATCTTTGCCAGCGTTCCGACACAGGGGTATCACGTAGCTGGCTTGCTCGTTGGAAAGACTGAGAATGAAAATTGGCAGGGTAAGGCTCGCGCATACAACTGGCAGGATGCGATCGCCTTCGCCCAAGATATTTTGCAGCTATGTAACCTCGAATGGAGCGTTGCTCGTTCCGATTTGGCTCCTTGGCACCCTGGACGATGTGCCGAATTAATTGTTAATGGAAAAGCGGTTGCTCACGCAGGTGAGCTTCATCCCCGAATCGTTGCTGCATACGGATTACCTGAACGTTCAGTTGCCTTTGCGGTTGCTCTCAACGCCCTTCCTGATTCAGCGTTAGTACATCCGACCAGAGTCGGAACAATGCCTGCGGCGGTTCAAGATGTTGCTTTGATTGTTGATTCAGCGGTTAGTGCTGCTGAGCTTGAAGGTGCTCTCCGCGAAGGTGCGGGGGATTTGCTTGAATCCATCACTCTCTTTGATCGCTACGACAAAATTGGTGATGGCAAGATCTCCCTGGCCTTCACCTTGGTGTTCCGTGCCTCGGACCGAACTCTGACAGGTGAAGAGGTTTCAGCTATGCGTGAATCTGCAACTGCCGCCGCAGCCGCCAAGTTCGGAGCTGTTCTCCGAACCGCATAATTATGCATGAGATTGCATAATTATAGATAATGCCCTACGCTTGTTCCATGAAAACAGCGGTCATTGGTGCAAGCGGGTATGCAGGTGGCGAGCTATTGCGGTTGCTTGCAATTCATCCACATTTTGAGGTCACAGTTGTGAGTGCATACTCAAATGCAGGGGAGCAGGTCACATCAGTTCACCCTCAACTGCAAAGTTATGCTGGGCGCGAGTTTGTAACCGCAGATTCAATTGATTTCACAGCAATCGAGTTGGTATTTCTCGCACTTCCACATGGAGAATCAGCTGCGTTGATCTCGAAGCTACCTTCACATCTCAAGATCGTGGATCTAGGCGCAGATTACAGATTAGAAAATCCAGCCCAATGGGAAAAGTATTACGGCGGCCAGCACGCAGGATCCTGGGTCTACGGATTGCCAGAGCTTGTAGGTCAACGTGAGGCGATCAAGAAAGAAAGTAAGGTTGCTAACCCAGGTTGTTATGCAACATCAATTTCACTCGGAATTGCACCGGCAATCTCAGTTATCGATAGCTCCGACATCGTCGTAGTTGCAGCATCAGGAACAACGGGTGCTGGAAGAAGTGCAAAGATCAATTTGATCGGTAGCGAGGTTATGGGATCTCTGAGTTCTTATAAATTTGGTGGAGTCCATCAGCACATACCTGAAATAGAACAAGCGCTATCGACGGTCGCCAAAAAGCAAGCAAAGATCTCATTTACGCCAATCTTGGCTCCGATGCCACGGGGAATTCTTGCGACGATTACCGCCAAGTTGACCCATCCCATAACAACACAGCAAGCACATGATTTGTATTCAAAACACTATGCAAGCGAGTTTTTTGTTGATCTCTTGCCGCTGGGTGAGATGCCAAAGACTAGTGCCGTAACAGGAAGCAATAAGGTACAAATACAAGTTGCAGTCGATGAACACACAAATCGTCTTGTTGTCTCAGTTGCAATCGATAACTTGGGTAAGGGTGCTGCTGGTCAAGCAATTCAAAATGCAAATCTTATCTGTGGCCTCTCAGATGTCACCGGGTTGGCTCTTGATGGAATCGGCGCATGAAACTTCCGCAAGGATTTCGATCGGCATCCACTGCTGCTGGCTTGAAAAGCACTGGAGCACTTGATTTAACGATCATCGAAAATCAAGGCCCAAACTTCACTGCGGCCGCTGTTTTTACATCGAATAAAGTGGTTGCAGCTCCAGTAATTTGGTCGCGTCAGGTAGCTAAAGGCGGATTAGTTCGTGCAGTTGTCCTTAATAGCGGTGGAGCAAATGCTTGCACCGGCCCTCAAGGGTTTGCAGATACGCATAAAACCGCAGAACATGTAGGTCAATTGCTCAATTTTTCCTCTGGTGAAGTGATTGTTTGTTCCACAGGTTTAATCGGAGAACTACTGCCAATGCCCAAGATAATCGCCGGGATTGAAACTATTGTGCCGGCCTTCAGCAATGATGGTTTGCTGACAAGTGCACAGGCGATTATGACAACTGATTCTGTTCCCAAGATCGCAACCGCATCTATCAACGGTGCAGAGTTCGCAGGTATCGCAAAGGGCGCCGGAATGTTAGCCCCTGCACTAGCCACAATGTTGTCTGTCGTCATGACTGATGCAGTTGTCTCTGAAAACATACAAGAAATCTTCCAACGCGTAACTGATCGTACCTTCAACCGCATCGATTCAGATGGATGTACTTCTACAAATGACACGGTGCTGTTCATGTCGTCGGGAGCTAGTGGCGTAAAGATTACAGATCGAGAGCTTGAAGACATGTTGATGCAGGTATGTGGATCACTTGCCGCACAGTTAATTGCAGATGCTGAAGGTTCGACAAAAACGGTAGCGATTAAAATTTTTAATGCTGCTTCAGAAAAAGATGCGGTTGAAATTGGGCGTGCATGTGCTCGTAACAATTTGCTCAAGGCTGCAATATTTGGTGGAGATCCAAACTGGGGGCGTGTACTTGCAGCTGTCGGTACCGCGGATGCACATTTAGATCCTCTTGCTATCGATGTAAAACTTAACGGCATTCAGGTGTGCACAAATAGCGCACCTGACGGCGACAAAACAAAGGTGAATTTTGATGCTCGTCTAGTTGAGATCGAAATCGATCTGAAGGTTGGAACTTCGTCGGCAACGATCATGACAAATGACCTGACCCTTGATTACGTTCATGAGAACTCGGCGTATTCGACATGATCGTTGTTAAATTTGGCGGCCATGCCATGAAGGATGAAAACGGAAACTTTGCCAAAGCCATTTCGGCGGCTCTCGCAACGGGTGAAAAGGTTGTAGTTGTCCATGGTGGGGGACCGCAAATCGATGCAGCATTGAAGGAGCGCCAGATCACCAGCGATTGGATCGGCGGCTTCAGAGTTACAACTCAGGAGATCTTCGATGTTGTTGAGGATGTTTTAGTCAACCGAGTTGGTGTTCAAGTTGCTGCCACACTCAGCAAATCCGGAATCAAGGCCCAGGCGATATCTGCCCGAACTTTGCCAACTGTCATTGCAACACGTCGTACTAAGTTAATCGATGGGACCCCTGCCGAGCTTGGTTTTGTGGGCGATGTTCAATCAGTAAATCCTTCACAACTATTGGATCTTTTGGATCAAGGAATCGTCCCTGTTGTCGCCCCAATTTCTTCGGATTCAGATTTAGTGACGGGGCTTAATGTTAATGCCGATTTTGCAGCCGCAGCAATTGCTGCAGCGCTTCAAGCATCAGCTTTAATCGTTATGACAGATGTTGCTGGAATTTATCGCGATTGGCCTGATAAGGATTCCCTCATTAAAGAGATCAGCGCAACTGAACTCGAGACTTTAAAAGCAGGCTTTGCAGCAGGTATGGCACCGAAAGTTCAAGCGGCACTCGATGCTCTCTCTTTTGGTGCAAAAGCGGTTCGAATTATTGATGGTACAGATCCCGATAGCTTTGCATCGGCCTTAGCTGGTACAGGCGGAACGTTGGTGGTTTCATGACAAACAAGAAAATAATTAACCGTTGGAAAACTTCGGTCCAAAACAATTACGGGACACCATCTATTGCCTTGGTGAAGGGATCTGGAATTGTTGTAACCGATGCAGATGGAAAGAAGTACTTGGATTTTCTCGGAGGAATCGCAACAAGCATTCTTGGACATGCTCATCCTTCAGTGGTCAAAGCCGTTACCAAACAAATCGGGACATTAAGTCACGTCAGTAATTTCTATGCCCATCCAAACGCTGTGGAACTTGCAGAGAAGTTAGCCACAATGACAGGGGATAAAGGCGCAAAGGTTTTCTTCTGCCAATCTGGTGCAGAAGCAAATGAAGCAGCCTTCAAACTCTCGCGCAGGACTGGAAAATATAAGGTTGTTGCCGCACAAGGAGCTTTCCATGGCCGCACAATGGGAGCTTTATCGCTCACTGGCCAGCCATCTAAACGTGAGCCTTTTCTGCCACTTATCAAAGGCGTAAAGCATGTGCCTTACGGTGACATCGATGCGATGCGCAAAGCGGTCACAAAGAGAACTGCGATGGTCATTATTGAACCAATCATGGGCGAAGCTGGAGTAATTGTCCCTCCATCCGATTACTTATTGCAGCTTCGCGCCTTGTGCGACGCAAAGGGTGCCTTGCTTGTTATCGATGCAGTTCAAACCGGAATGGGTCGAACCGGTGATTGGTTTGGTTACGAGTACGCAGGGATCACACCAGATGTAATTACCCTGGCCAAAGGTCTTGGTGGTGGACTTCCTTTGGGTGCGATGATCGCGTTAGGAAAAGCAGCAGATTTATTTGAACCTGGAGATCACGGCTCAACATTTGGCGGAAATCCAGTAACAACGGCGGCGGCACTATCGGCAATCAAATTTATTGAAACAAAAAAGATTTTAAAGAAGGTAGAAAAACAGGGCTTGCACTTAATTCAAGAGCTTGCATTGATTCCAGGAGTTAAAGAAGTTCGTGGCGCTGGTTTGCTTATTGGCATTGAACTTGAGTCGCTAAAGGCAACTGACATAGCGACTTCAATGCGTGATCATGGTGTGTTAGTTAATGCCGCTAATGCAACAACAATCCGCATCGCTCCTGCTCTCGTTGTCTCGGATGCGCAGATTAGTAAGTTTATTTCAATTTTCAAGAAGGTGGTTGCAGATGCCAAGTAACGCTCAATCAGTTTCAGCTCGAAGAGCTAAGGCGATTTCACTGATTCAAGCTGGATTAGTGCATTCACAATCAGATCTTGTTTCCTTGTTGAAAAAGGCTGGATATGTCGTAACTCAAGCGACGGCTAGCAGAGATCTCGAAGAGATCGGCGCAGTCAAAGCACGTAACAAGGATGGCGAGACGATCTATGAAATTCGCGAAAGTTCTGAAGATGCCATTGTGAGAAGCACTCCCATGCCATCGAAATTGATTCTTTCTGTAGACCACAGTGCGAATTTGGCTGTTATTCATACTCCGCCTGGGGCGGCTCAGTTTCTAGCTAGTTCTCTGGATCATGCTGGCCTCACCGGTGTAATAGGAACTATTGCAGGCGACGACACGATTATCTTGGTATCGAAGAAAGCCACCGGTGGCGCACATTTAGCGAAAGAATTGCTTGCTTACGCACAAGGTGATGGGAAGAGGAAGTAATGGCTTTATGGGGCGGACGTTTTGCGCAGGGTCCTGAGGACTCGGTTTTTGCCTTGTCTAGAAGCGTTCACTTTGATTGGCGTTTAGCTGCCTACGATCTTCGCTCATCTATGGCCCATTTAGCCGTTCTTAAGAAGAGTGGATTGTTAGCGGCCAAGGAGGCAGATGCGATTAATGCGGCTCTCAGGGAACTTGCAACACAGGTAGCTGATGGTTCATTTGCACCAATTGATACCGATGAAGATGTGCATAGTGCGCTTGAGCGTGGATTAACGGAAAAGCTGGGTGTAGTTGGGGGAGCGTTACGCGCTGGGCGCTCTCGTAATGATCAAGTAACTACCGATCTGCGCTTATTTTCTATTGATCACATGCTAGAAATTGCAACCCTTATTACACACTTGCAAAGCGCGATTCTGGAAAAGGCCGCTGAATATGTGAACGATCCAGCACCAGGCTTTACCCATATTCAGCATGCACAACCTGTTTCATTTGGCCACGAATTGGCAAAACATGCGCATGCATTTGCGCGGGATCTTGATCGAATAAATGATTGGTTGACGCGAACCTCAGTCAATTCACTAGGAGCAGGAGCTCTTGCTGGTTCATCACTTACATTAGATCCAGCATTTACCGCAAAGAATCTTGGTTTTGATTCAACATTTGCCAACAGTATTGATGCGGTGAGCGATCGTGATTATGTTGCAGAAGCACTCTTTATCTGCGCGATGATTGGAAATCATTTATCACGAATCGGCGAGGAATGGACCTTGTGGTCATCACAGGAGTTCGCCTGGGCGAAAGTTGCCGATGCTTACTCAACTGGTTCATCAATAATGCCTCAGAAAAAGAATCCAGATGTGGCCGAACTTGCTCGCGGAAAGTCTGGACGACTAGTTGGAAATCTCGTGAGTGTAATGACAATGCTTAAAGCTCTTCCCTTTGCCTACAACCGTGATCTTCAAGAGGATAAAGAGCCGTTATTTGACAGCATTGACACATTGTTATTGGTTTTACCAGCGGTAACCGGAATGATTGCAACCACCGATTTTGATCGGGAAAAGATGGCATTAGCAGCCCCAACAGGATTTTCACTCGCTACTGAAATTGCAGATTACCTTGCTAAGAAGAATGTGCCTTTTGCCCAGGCACATGAGGCTGCTGGCAAGTGCGTTTCACTGTGTGAATCCTCCGATCGTCAATTGCATCAATTGACAAATTCGGAGTTACTAGCCGTACATCCTGAACTTGATGGGGAGGTGCGAGAACTTCTTACCGTTCATGGGGCACTTAGCTCTCGAACAACAGCCGGTGGAACTGCACCCACCTTAGTTGCGCAACAGATTAAAGATGCGCTCATTGCAAACACCACAACCCAAAAGGAAATTGCCAACAAGCAGCGGGCATTTTCAGAGATGATGAGCGCATGAACCTGATCGAAGATCTTCGATGGCGTGGCTTATTAGCCCAATCAACAGATGAGGTAGCCCTCCTTGAATCGCTCAAAAAACCGACAACTTTGTACTGTGGCTTTGATCCCACAGCACCCTCCTTGCATGTAGGAAACCTTGTAGTTCTTCTAGTTTTGCGTCGATTCCAATTAGCAGGTCACAATCCCATAGCACTCGTTGGAGGTGCTACGGGATTAGTTGGTGACCCTAGTGGAAAGAATGAGGAGCGCACCCTCAACAGTACCGAGATAGTCGAGGGTTGGGTTAATCGAATTCGCAAACAACTTTCCGCCTTTTTAGATTTTGATGCACCCAAGAATCCAGCTCAATTAGTCAACAACTTGGATTGGACTTCACCCTTGAGCGCCATCGAGTTCTTACGTGATATTGGTAAACACTTCAGTGTTAATCAAATGTTGGCTAAGGATTCAGTGTCGTCTCGCCTAGAAGGCGGCGGAATTTCGTACACCGAGTTTTCTTACCAAGTTTTGCAATCATACGATTTTCTAGAGTTATACCGCCGCAATAACTGCACTTTGCAAGTGGGTGGATCTGATCAATGGGGAAACATTGTTGCAGGTTTAGATCTCATTCGACGTGTTGAGCAAGGAAGTGGTCATGCATTAACAGTTCCATTGTTGATGAAGGCGGATGGAACAAAGTTTGGAAAGACCGCTGGTGGATCGGTGTGGCTCGATCCCGAGATGACTACACCATACGCATTTTTCCAATTCTGGTTGAATTCGGATGATAAAGATGTCATCAATTTCTTAAAGGTTTTTTCCTTCAAATCTCATGAAGAAATTCTGGAACTTGAAAAATTACACAAAGAAAATCCAGGATTGCGTGAAGCACACCGTGCATTAGCTCGCGAATTAACCTCTTTGGTCCATTCTGAGGAGACAACAAAACGCGTAGAGGCTGCTGCGCGTGCATTATTTGGACAGGGCGATCTATCAGAGCTCGATGAAGCAACACTTGCATCGGCTTTAGCCGAACTCCCACGTATTACAATTTCAATTACAGAAGAGATTCCAACTTGGGTTGACCTCCTGACAGCAACTGGGGTCGTTGATTCGAAATCAGCGGCG
This sequence comes from Actinomycetales bacterium, assembly GCA_018970885.1. Lineage (GTDB taxonomy): Bacteria > Actinomycetota > Actinomycetes > Nanopelagicales > Nanopelagicaceae > Planktophila. Next base: position 1,059 of record JAGWVL010000033.1, on the reverse strand, counting down.
CGACGAATCGTTAAAGAGGGTGGCGCATATCTCAATAATGAAAAGATTTCGGGTGAGGATTTCAGACCTTCAAAAACCGACTTTTTATGCGGAAAATACGCAGTTTTGCGAAAAGGCAAGCGAGATCTGGCCGCCGTCGAATTAGCCTCATAGCTCCTAAGGCGCGTAAAAACGCTAGCGGGCGTGGATAATTCGTATTTTGCCGCTATTTCTGACCGCAAGCTGAGTTCGGCCATGTCGATTTGACCGGTCTAGCCCGACTATGTATAGTTGGGCTCCTTGCTGGGAACGGTCGATTTAGGCCGCAACAGTAGGCACAGATGCTCAAGTAATTGAGCCTCAGCCAGATCTACTTCCTCATTTAGGCGGGTTTGACCCCGCCTTCATGCATGCACTAGGTTTGGCGGTCTGCCCTGAAAATCAGGAGGAATCCTGAGAAGCAGTGCGCATCCGTACCTTGAGAACTCAACAGCGTGCCATAAGTCAATGCCAATAGTGGCTTACCTAGTCATGCTTTCAATAGCGAAAAAACATTGTTTTACAATGCTTTTTGATTAATTAACAGCCACGGCAAATATATAAATACCTCAATGAGGTATAGCCTAAAAAGCTATACCCGTTGATTTCCTTTGGTATATAAATGACAAATTAAACGACAGTTTGTTTGTCTGATCGCCAAGATGAAAACTTTCTATGGAGAGTTTGATCCTGGCTCAGGACGAACGCTGGCGGCGTGCTTAACACATGCAAGTCGAGCGATGAAGCACCTTCGGGTGTGAATTAGCGGCGAACGGGTGAGGAACACGTGAGAAATCTGCCTTCAACTCTGGGATAACTCCGGGAAACCGGGGCTAATACCGGATATGAAACCTGCGGGCATCCGCGGGTTTGGAAAGTTTTTCGGTTGAAGATGATCTCGCGGCCTATCAGCTTGTTGGTGAGGTAATGGCTCACCAAGGCGACGACGGGTAGCCGGCCTGAGAGGGCGACCGGCCACACTGGGACTGAGACACGGCCCAGACTCCTACGGGAGGCAGCAGTGGGGAATATTGGGCAATG
>JAGWVL010000006.1 GCA_018970885.1 Actinomycetales bacterium | reverse complement strand
TTTATTTGGAATCGGTGGTGGCTTTCTGGCCATTCCCGTTCTTGTTCTCTTCTTCAAAGTGCCACAAGGAAAAGCCGCAGGTACATCTCTTGCAATCATTGCAATTAACTCAATCACCGCATTCTTTGGTCATTACCAAAATTGGTCAGAGGTTACGTGGACCGTGCCGATCACAATGTCTATTGGAGCGGTGATTGTTGCTCGCTTTGCATCGATCAAGAGTGGCCAAATGAACCCCACTATCCTGCGTAAAGGCTTTGCACTCTTGTTGTACTCAATTGCTGCATTTACCCTGCTTGAAACCTGGATTATTGCTTAATCTCACGTACCTTGATGTATTTGGATTGCAATCCCACCACCATATAGAGCAAGACCGGGAAGGCAAAAGCAATCGGCAGCGAAGTAACTTCGGCGATTAATCCGATAATCGTTGGTCCGCCAAAGTAAGCAGCGATTGCAATTAATCCCACGCGAGCTAAGCCCACAGAGGGTGCAATTCCTGGAATCGATGCAGCTGCAAGGTTAAAGGCTGGAAAGAATGGCCCCATTCCAAAACCTGCCGCACCAAAACCTAAACAGACAATTATTAATCCTGCCGTTGGATAAGTATCTGAAATAGAGATTCCAACTAATAGCCCAATTCCCCATAAGCCACCACCAAAGTAACCACCGTACTTAACGGTGTTTACATGGCCCCACTTTTCAAATGCACGATCACCCAACAAACGGCTGGCAATCATCGCTAAAGAAAATGTAGTTGCAGCTGCCGCATTTAATCCCTTGCCGATACCCATGTGATCCTGCAGCAGAATTCCGCTCCACTCGTAAGCACCACCTTCAGGAATTAATGCGCACATCAAACCAATTCCGAGCGCCCATAAAATCAACGACTCTTTACCAAAGAGTTTGACCTTTCCAGCATCATCCTTACCAGGTTCACCCAGATGACCATCATGTTCTGGTGGAAGCAGGTAGTGAGCAATAAATTGGAAAACAATTAACCCAAGAACTGCGATCGCGATTAAGTTATCGCGCGGAGAAACGAAGTTTGCCACCAATCCACCAACTAAAGTTGCAGCAAATGCGCCAATGCTCCATAACCCATGGAAGCTCGACATCCATCGGCCTTGCGTGTGCTTTTCAATTTCAACCGCCTGACCATTTATCGCAATGTCCATGAATGAGACATTAAAACCAGTGATAAACAAACCTAAAAGCAAAACCTGAACGCTGTCAGCGATTCCAACTACAAACACTCCTACCGGCAATAAAACGCCTGATATGCGCACTACTAACTTTGATGAATATGAATGCACCGCACGACCTGCAATTTGTGCACCAGGGATTGAACCAACTGTGCTGGCCAAGAGAACTAAACCAAACTGCCCGTCACTTAATCCCAGCGATGTTTTGATTTCAGGAATGCGTGGAATCCACGCAAGTCCTAGAAATCCCAGAAAGAAGAATGAGGCGTAGATTGCATTACGGGCTCGAATTCCAAGGGCATATAAATCAGTTGTCATAGAGTGATAACGGTAACCCACTTCAACAGATAATCTAGGAGCATGGAAGGCGTAAAGGAAAAAGCTGCGGTTAAGCGAGTTATTGCCGCCCTTGCCCAACACGGGTTAACAGGCGAAGTTCACGTACTTTCCGATAGCGCACGTACCGCTCAAGAAGCAGCCTCTGCATTAGGAATTGAAGTTGGCCAGATCGCATCATCGCTAATCTTTAAACTCCCAGATGAATCGCCCCTATTAATAATTACAAGTGGTCGTCACCGCGTAGACACAGAATTAGTTTCAAAGAACTTAGGTATCGAAAAACTCGTACGGGTAGATGCGGATTATGTAAAGGAAAAGTCAGGTTTTTCAATCGGCGGCGTTGCACCGATTGGTTGGCTCTCCCCCGCTACGATCTTGATTGATCAAGCGCTCAATGATTATGAGGTTGTGTGGGCAGCTGCAGGCCACCCACATGCGGTTTATCCCACAACTTTTGCCGAGTTACTTGAATGTACCGGTGCTCAACCAATGGTCGTAGGCGAATGATAGTTGCTTACTTTTGGACAATTAAGCCATCACGCATAGCCAATGCCATCTTTGCAATGGGCTTTGATCGATTCTTTCTCAAGGCAGATAAGAATGTTTCTTTTCATAAATCTTTAGGTACAGGTAGGGGCGAAACCTTTACGCCCAGCGATGCCAATGCCTTGCAGTGGGGTTTAGTTGCAGTGGTTGAAGATATAGAAAGGTTTGATTCATCAACAGTAGTAAAGCGTTGGCGCAAGGGTTCAGTTTCAGAGTTTCGTGCGGTACTGGAACCGATTTCATCGAATGGTAAGTGGGCGGGTAAAGAGCCATTTGTTGCAACCGCCAAAGATTGGGATGGACAGGTCGCAGCAATTACTCGTGCGCGCATAAAGTGGCGTCAGAACTTTAGATTTTGGAGCTCGGTGCCACCTGTAACGGTTTCTTTAAAGTCAGCCCCGGGCTTGGTTGCGGCGATTGGAATAGGTGAAGCACCTATTGGACTACAGGGGACTTTTTCGCTGTGGGAGTCTGCGGCTGCGATTCGCGAGTTTGCATACAAGGGTGCGGCGCATCAAAAGGCGATTGCAGATACTTCTGCCTATCGCTGGTATTCAGAGGAGCTTTTTGCTCGATTTGCTGTGCATGAAGTACGCGGAACTTTGTAGTAACTGTCTTATGCAAATGGAATAAGGCAGACTTAACCTATGTCCATCCGTCATTACACACCCCGCCGTCGGGCTAAAGGTGGCGCATCTCCCCTTTTGATCAAAGTAATGGGTGTTGCACTTGGCATAGCGATTTTGATGCAGATCGCATATCCATTAGTAGATGGCACAACGCTGCAGGTAATTACTATCTCATCTGTTTATTGTGCCGCACTTGCGATGTTCCTTCATGGAATTGCAGCCTTTGGTGCGCGTTACGGTTGGAGCTTGTTGGGAATCACGCTTGTCTTCGGTTTTGTGATTGAACAAATTGGAGTAACGACAAGTTGGCCATTTGGCGAATACTCATACTCTTCAACATTAGGACCAAAGTTATTGAGCGTTCCATTAGTTGTTCCATTTGCTTGGGTGATGATCGCTCATCCATGTTTAGTTGCAGCACGTAGAATCGGTAAGTCATGGGTATTCTTGTATGGAGCATTGCTTATGACTGCATGGGATCTTTTCTTAGATCCACTTATGGTTTCTGCTGGTCGTTGGACCTGGGTTGTTAAAGGAGCACATGTTCCCTACCAACCTGAGATTCCATTATCCAATGCCTTTGGTTGGTTGTTGTCATCAATAGTACTAATGACGATTCTGCACTTTTTGTCCCCGCGGGATCGTCGCAAGGTGGGTGGATCACTGATTGCAGCTGATGTCATGTTGTTCTGGACTTGGTTTTCCGGGGTTGTCGGAAATCTCTTCTTCTTTGATCGCCCAGGGATCGCACTCTTTTCCGGAGCAATCCTTGGCGTCCTCTTGACTCCATACTTCTTTAATCGATGGGTCGGAAGACCGTAAAGCCTTGATGATTCTCTTCTTCCTGCTTCCTCTTACTTTGCTGACGATCGCGGCAATTAACTTTGTGCACATCCGTACGCCCAAAGCTATTTCTGAGTTACAGGACTCTGTAGGTGTGGTTGTGCCTATGCGTAATGAGGCCGAAAATGTTGAAGGGATAGTTGCAACCCTATCAGCGCAAGATGGTCCATTTCACTTTTATCTCTTAGATGACAACTCTGAGGATTCAACCTTTGAACTATTACAACGATTTACTGCAGGTGACAAACGCTTTACCGTAATCAAAGGTGCTCCATTAGCCGATGGTTGGATCGGAAAAACCTGGGCCTTGCAGCAATTATTTGAGGCAAGCAATGAAGAGGTTTTAGTTTCAATTGATGCAGATGTGCGATTAATAAATGATGCAATTAACAAGGCGGTGACGCTGATGCATAGTGCTCGCTTGGATTTTGTCTCGCCATATCCTCGTCAGATCGCGCAGAGTTTTGCTGAGCGTTTGATCCAACCGTTGCTGCAATGGTCCTGGCTTACAACGGTGCCGCTGCGCTATGCCGAAGGTGCACGTAATAAATCAATGGCGGTAGCAAATGGTCAATTCTTTGTTGTTAAACGTTCTGCCTTGGAATCTGTTGATGGATACCAATCCGTTAAAGATGCGGTGATCGATGATGTTTTCTTGGCACGTTCTTTAATGGCGAAGGGATCTTCTGGAACGGTAATTAATGGATCAGATATTGCAGAGACTCGGATGTATTCATCATGGAGTGAGATTGAGGCTGGCTATGGCAAGTCTTTGAGTAAAGCTTTTGGGTCATTACTCGGTGCAATCTTTGTTATTGCCTTTCTCTTTGCAACCAGCATCGCCCCATTGATTCTGGGCCTATTGGGTGATCCGTACGGCTGGCTGGGATTTGCAGCGATTGTCGGAACGCGAGTATTAAGTGCCATTAAGAGTCGCGGACGTGTATTGGACAGTGTGTTGCATCCAATATCCATCGTTGCACTGATTTACCTGATTGTTTACTCATACTTAGTGCGCAAAACAGTGATGTGGAAAGGTCGCACAGTATGAAGATCGTGGTGATCGGTGCAGGTATGGGCGGTATGACCGCTGCTGCACGTTTATCACGTGGCGGCCACGAAGTTGTTCTGTATGAAGCTTCAGATCAAGTAGGTGGAAAGTGTCGTACCGAATGGATCGGCAAGGTTGCATTTGATACCGGTCCTTCATTGCTGACCCTGCCCGCTGTCTATAAGGATTTCTTTCAGCGTACCGGTAAGCCCATGGGCTTAGTGTGTCCTATTAAATCTGTTGATCCATCCTTTGAATATCGTTTTGCAGATGGCAGCAATGTAAAGTTTTCAAATCTTTCTCGTAAGAAGACGCTGGATGCGATCAATGAATCCTTTGGAGCAGAGAGTGCTACTCAATGGGATCGCATCATGAGACGTGCTGAGCTTATGTGGGATGTTAGTCGTGGTCCCTTTATTGAATCAGAGTTGAAATCACCTCTGTCACTAATAAAGCGAATATCTTTTATCCGGGATATGAAGATTATTGCGCCGTGGAAGACTCTACGTAATCATGCAGATGAGATTTTGAAGGATCAGCATCTTCGCTACATCATGGATAGATATGCAACATATAGCGGGTCAGATCCACGCAAAGCACCTGCGGTGTTATCGACTATCGCATTTGTTGAGGAGAGTTTCGGTGCTTGGCATGTGAAGGGTGGCCTTGGCCAGCTCACTGAGAAGGTGTATCAACGAGCGGTAGATGTTGGCGTTACTTTTCATTTGAACTCCCCCGTTGCGTCGATCACCACCAAAGGCAAGAAGGCCACAGGGGTGATCCTTGCTGATGGAACAGCTGTTGAAGCAGATGCTGTTGTGGCAAATGCTGATTCTTCCTTGGTCTATAACAAGTTAATCAAAGGCCATAAGCGCATCCTGAAGAAGGCCCGTAAAAACATTGAAAAGGCTGATGTTTCATTAGCTGGATTCTGTTTGTTGCTAGGTATGCGCAAAGATGCAGAACAAGTTCTTAGCCACCACACAATATTGTTTCCTGAGGATTACGATGCCGAATTTGATGCCATTTTTGTACATGGTAAGCCGGTCGAGAAACCAACGATCTATATCTGTGCTCCACAAGATCCATCTATGAGTAAGGATGAAACCCTTGAAGGCTGGTTTGTTCTAGTAAACGCTCCTACCCATGGCCAATTTGACTGGAGCGATAAAGAGTTTGCCCGAAATTATGCCAATACGATTATTGATCAAATTGAAGCGCGTGGGATTTCTGTTCGCGATCGCTTGGAATCTTTAACTATTAGAACACCCGCGGATCTGGAGGCCGCTGTTCACGCTCCAGGTGGTGCGATTTATGGAACTTCAAGTAATGGTGCACGTGCTGCATTTATGCGTGCGAAGAACCGTTCACCAATTAAAGGTTTGTACCTAGTTGGTGGTTCGGCACACCCAGGTGGCGGATTACCGCTTGTTGGAATTAGTGGAGATTTAGTTACTGAAGCAATTGGCTACGAGAAAAACGCACGACACTAATAAAGCTGTAACACTGTATCGCAAAGAAAATCATAGAAAGAACGGTTACACCTGGAAGTCCTAGTAAATTCAACACCAAGATGATGAATATGTAACTTGCTCGCATTGGGCGTTCAGCTGGAGTGACAACACCAAGATCGCTAACTCCTAGTGAGATCAACTTTGTTCGCGCATACTCTTGAAAGGCTGCAACGCTCCACAGAGCGATCGGAATCCACGCAGGAACACCAATTACATACAGGGTATAGAACCACAGCGCTTCGCTAATTCGATCCACAACTGAATCTAGAGTTGCACCCCATTTGCTATCACGCTGCTGGAAAATTGCAACGCTGCCATCGATTCCATCGCAAAATAGTGAGAAAACCAGGAAGCCAATAGACCACCAGGTTTGCGCTGTTAATGCAGTTCCGACCGCACCTAACAAGCCCAAGTAGGTCAGCGCGTTTGGAGAAATACGAAGCAAGGTGCAGATCAAACCAAAGCGATAAGAAATGTTCAGCCATGCACCGACAACTCCCGTTGTTTGAGCATCGCTATGCAAAGAACTCCACTTTGCCTTGAACTCTTGGTTACTGAGCATCGTTGAGCTTTCTGTAGATTTCTTGGGTAGCTGTAGAGCTATTCATTGTGTAAAAGTGTAGGCCTGGTACTCCAGCGGCCAATAACTCTCTGCAAAGTGATGTTGCTATCTCTACGCCTAGCGCACGCACAGCATGTGGATCATTTTCAACCTTCGCAAAAGCATCAGCGATGTGGCGAGGAATTGGGGTACCACCAAGTTCGGCCATGCGATGAAGTAACTTAACGTTTGTTACGGGCAGGATGCCAGGAATGATTACCAACTTTGACCCACGGGCTGCAAGTGCTTCAACTAATTGGGTGTACTTTTTTGCTTCAAAGAAAAATTGAGTGGTTGCAAAGCTTGCACCTAACTCCTCTTTGCGAATAAGTACATCTACATCTTTATCAAAGTCTCCTTTTGATGCAGGGTGACCATCTGGAAATGCTGCGACTCCGATAGTGAAGCCACCAAACTCATCAGCTAATTGAACTAATTCATCGGCATGATTGAAACCACCAGGTGTTGGAGTCCATGGCGCACTTGGTCCGCCAGTTGGATCTCCGCGAAGTGCCAAAATACTTGTGATTCCTGCTTCTTTATAGCGGTGCAAAATTGTGATCAATTCATCTCGAGTAGATCCGACACATGTCAGGTGCGCAACAGTTGAAATACCTGTCCGCTTAGTAATCTCTTGAGCTATTCGAATTGAGCGATCGCGAGTAGAGCCACCTGCACCATATGTAACTGAGACAAAGTCTGGGGCGAATGATTTAAGCCCTTCGATGGCAGCCCATAGCCGATCTTCACCCTCAACATCCTTTGGAGGGAAGAACTCGAATGAATACGAAGTGCGCAAGACCACGGAGTGAGGGTACCGTTACCGCGTGAGTTCAGAGCCGAAGGCAACATTAAAGAGTGTGCGAAGCGCCGTTGAAGAGGAGCTAAGTATCTTCCTCAACCGTGAAGGCACATATCTAAATTCGATCTCATCAGATTTAGCACCCGTCTCAGATGCCCTGACCTCCTTCTTATTAGATAGCGGAAAGCGGCTTCGCCCACTTTTTGCCTATGCAGGATTTGCAGCTGCCGGTGGCGCAATCGAGAAGTCAACTACCCGTGCGATTGCCGCTCTTGAGTTACTGCAAGCTTGTGCGTTAATTCATGATGATTTGATGGATGGGTCAGATACACGCAGAGGTAAGCCATCAATTCATCGCCACTTTGAAACTATTCATGTGCAGCATCAACTTGATGGATTTGCGCCTCAATATGGATTATCTGCCGCGGTCTTGCTAGGCGACCTTGCACTTGTGTGGTCTGATCAAATGATTAACAGTGCTGGCTTATCCTCTGAACAATATGCGCGAATGATTCCTTTGTATAACGAGATGCGAGTTGAGTTAATGGCTGGACAGTTCTTGGACATTCATGAACAAACTCAAAAAGCCACCAGCACAGCTCGTTCGATGAAGATTGCACGGTACAAATCGGGTAAGTACACCATTGAACGTCCGCTGCATTTGGGTGCTGCCATGAGCGAAAAGCCAAGTAATGAAATCTTCGCCGCACTATCTGCCTACGGCTTACCATTAGGAGAAGCTTTCCAACTTCGCGATGACCTTTTAGGTGTCTTTGGAGATCCATCAGTTACTGGCAAGCCTGCAGGTGATGATCTTCGTGAGGGTAAGCGCACCGTGTTAATTGCATTGACACATGAACGCCAATCCCCTGCACAAGCTGAAACCTGCCAGAAGTACTTTGGTCGTGCAGATCTTGATGCTCGCGGCGTTGCAATCTTGCAAGAGATTATTGAAACCACCGGTGCGCGCGCTGAAATTGAATCAACTATTGAAAAACTTACTGATACTGCCTTAAAAGCAGCTGAATCATCACTTTTCACCAACGATGGAAAGGCTTTGCTCGTCGAGCTAGCTAACATCGCAACTAAAAGGAGTGCTTAATGCCTGCTCGCGTCAAAGGACCCACTGACCATGTCGTTATCGTTGGAGCAGGCTATGCCGGCTTAAGTGCTGCGCTACGTCTGGCAGGTGCTGGCCGCAAGGTAACTGTTATTGAACGCGAGTCAGTTCCGGGTGGACGAAGCGGTTTGTTGAAAAAAGATGGCTACTCATTTGATACCGGACCTTCAGTTTTAACAATGCCCTCATTAATTCAGGATGCCTTTACTTGTGTCGGGGAAGACATGAAGGATTGGGTAGAACTCATGCCCGTTTCACCTTTGTACCGTGCTTTTTACGCGGATGGATCCCAGTTAGATGTTCATGCAAATACACAGCAGATGGAAGCTGAAATTGCAGAGAAGATCAGTCCAGAAGAGGCTGCTGGTTATGCCAAGTATGTAGATTTTGTAACTAAGTTATACAAATATGAAATGAATGATTTCATCGATAGAAATATTGATTCACCACTTAATTTGTTGACTCCTAACCTTGCCCGCCTTATCGCATTGGGTGGTTTCCGTCGCCTATCACCAAAGGTGAATCAGTTCATGAAGGATCCAAGATTGCAGAAGGTGTACTCATTCCAGGCGATGTATGCAGGTGTTAGCCCACAACAAGCGCTAGCAATTTATGCGGTCATCGCATACATGGACTCAGTCAACGGTGTGTTCTTCCCTAAGGGTGGAATGCACGCAGTTCCGCGTGCCATGGCAGCGGCTGCACAAAAGCATGGAGTTGAATTTAAGTACAATACAACGGTCACAAAGGTAGACATACAGAATAAACGCGCAAAAGCGGTCATCACCGAAGATGGGCAGCGCATCGAATGCGATGCAATCATTTTAAATCCAGATCTTCCTGTTGCTTGGCGTGATTTGCTGGGAAAGACCCCTCTGAACGTGAAGCGCCTGAACTACTCCCCATCATGTGTAACTATGTTGGTGGGCTCCTCAAAGAAATACGACTTTGCCGCCCACCACAATATACACTTTGGCCAATCTTGGGATGGCGTCTTTGATGAGTTAATTAAGCAGAAGAAACTCATGAGTGATCCAAGTGTTTTAGTCACAATCCCTTCACTAGATGATCCAGCTTTAGCTCCTGCAGGAAAAAATTCTTACTATGTTCTATTTCCTACACCAAACCTGACGGCAGACATTGATTGGACTAAGCAGACACAGCCATACCGAGATCACATGGTCAAAACTCTCGAACAGCGCGGATACACAGGTTTTGGTGATGCAATTGAAACTGAAGTCATAACAACACCGCTGGATTGGAAAAATCAAGGGATGGAGGCTGGCGCACCATTTGCTAGCGCACATACCTTCTTCCAAACAGGTCCATTTAGACCACGCAACATGGCAGCTGGTATCGAAAATGTTGTTTTTGCCGGTTCGGGAACTCAACCAGGTGTTGGTGTTCCCATGGTTTTGATCTCCGGTCGACTAGCTGCAGAACGTATTGTGGGACCAGTTAAGTAAATGGATGAGTTAACCGCTGCAGGGATTACAGATCCCGATCTTCGTGCATCTTATGAAGAGTGCAAGCGGCTCAATGCATTGCACGGAAAGACTTATTACCTAGCGACCTTGTTGTTACCCAAGGCAAAGCGTCCCTATGTTCATGCGCTGTATGGATTTGCTCGATACGCCGATGAGATCGTTGATGATTTGGCATCAGAGCTCAGTGTGGAGGAAAAGGCTGAAGTTTTGAGCACGTGGGGAAATGGAGTTTTGGCAGACCTTAAAAAAGGAATTAGCCAAGATCATGTAGGTCGTGCCTTGATCGATACTGTCAAACGTTTTGAAATCCCCCACCAACACTTTGAAGCTTTTTTGCATTCGATGACGATGGACTTAACTGTTCAAGAGTATGAAAGTTACGAAGACCTACTGGAGTATGTATATGGCTCAGCCGCTGTAATCGGTTTAGAGATGGTTCCTATTTTGGGGCCACTTCACAATGATGCATTTGAAGCCGCTAAAAAGCTGGGTATCGCTTTTCAGTTAGCTAACTTTATTCGCGATGTAGATGAGGATCTTGATCGCGGACGTGTGTACCTACCGCTCAAGGAGTTAGGTCAGTTTGGGGTTACACGTGAAATGCTGGAGGACCGTGTTTTAACTCCAGAAATAATTGATGCTTTGAAGTTCCAAATTGCAAGGGTTCGGCAATTGCAAACAGAGGCTGCTCCTGGGATAAAGATGCTGGAGGCATCAAGCCGTCCATGTATTGAAGCCGCAAGCACTTTGTATTGTGGAATTGTGGATGAGGTTGAAAAGATTGGGTATGACATCTTTAATCATCGTGCAAAGACATCTACCGCCAGAAGAATTCGTGTTGCAGGTACCGCTTTTGTGAAGCGCCAACTCACTTCACGCTAAAGTAACGACCACGGGAGCCTACAAGGCTGAGAGGGTCTGAAATTCAGACCGACCGATTGACCCATCCGGTAATGCGGATGTGGAAAGGAATGAACTATGTCATCGACATTATTTACAGCCTGGGGCTATGAAGTATCCATTCTAGAATTTATCGCTGCGTTTTCATCATTTGTGGGTGTGTACCTGGGAACCACAGGAAAGAGAATCACTTGGCCATGGTGGGCTTTAAGTAGCGCTTTGTATGGAGTTTTCTTTTACCAAGTTGATCTATTTGCTAGCGCTGTGCTGCAGATAGTTTTTATCATCGCTGCGGTTTACGGTTGGAAGGATTGGGCTCCTACTGGAGCTGTTCCGGGAAGAGTGTCAACTCGAAATCGAGGGATTATTACAATCGCTGTGGTGTTTAGTGTTGCAGCATTAACACCTGTGTTATCAAATATTGGTGCTGCAGCAACATGGACAGATGCATTTCTATTAATCGGAAGTTTGGCCGCTCAGATCATGATGGTCTATGAAAAGTATGAATCATGGATTGTTTGGTTAATCGTAGATTTAGCTGGAACCATTCAATACGCATTACTTGGATACTGGTTTACTGCAGTTTTGTATGGAATGTTTACAGTAATTGCAGTGATCGGCTGGAAACGATGGAATGACTCTCTTAGCCATTGATGGTCCAGCAGGTGCGGGTAAGACCACGCTCGCTTCTCAGCTTGAAGCTGAATACTCAGCGCACTCAACAGTTCGTGTGATCCACATGGATGATTTATATAACGGCTGGGAGAACGCTCTTGGCCAGTATCTGACAGATACTTTGCACATGATTAGTTCGGCTCACCTAGCCGGTGTTGACTGCACAATCAGGCTCTTTAATTGGTACTCAATGAAGTTTGATCGCGAAGAAATAGTTTCGCCCACCGATTACTTGATCATTGAAGGTGTTGGTGCCGCACAAGCAATTGTGCGAGAAGCTGGTGCTATAACCTATTGGCTAGATATTGATGCTGATACCGGTTTACAACGAGTTTTAGCTCGTGACGGTGCACATCTTGAGAAGCAAATGCGTCAATGGCAGATTGATCAAGCAATTCACTTTGCTACAGATCAAACGAGAGAAAACTGCGAGTTTAAACTCACTTCATAAGGTTTTTGGGCGCGCCCTTAGGCCTTGTACATGGTCGGCTCCATAAAATTTGCACATGTCTGATCTGTCTGGTGAGCTCATTGATGGGCGCTACCAATTACTGCGCCAGGTCGCCAATGGTGGAATGGCTTCAATCTATGAAGCTATCGATACTCGACTTGATAGAAAAGTTGCGGTCAAGATCATGCATCCACACCTTGCTCAGGATGAATCATTTGTTTCTCGCTTCATCAAGGAGGCGAAGGCTGCTGCAGCTTTATCCCATCCCAATATCGTTGCGGTGCAGGATCAAGGGTGGAATCAAAGCGGAGTTCCTGCTGTCTTTTTAGTAATGGAGTTGATTGAGGGACATACTCTTCGCGAATATCTCAATGAACGTGGCCGTTTTGAAATTAAGGATGCAATCAATTATTTAACTCCCATTTTGAGCGCCTTAGCCGCCGCCCATAGTTTGGGAATAGTTCACCGAGATATCAAACCGGAAAACATTTTGATCTCGAAGGAAGGTCGCGTCAAGATTGCAGATTTTGGATTAGCCCGGGGTGAGATTATTGGTTCAACTATGACCGCTGAATCAAGTGTGATCTTGGGAAGTGTTTCGTATCTCTCACCTGAACAGGTGCAACGCGGTGTAGCTGATTCTCGAAGCGATGTGTACGCAGTAGGCATTGTTGCTTATGAGATGCTCACAGGTGAAAAACCATTTTCAGCAGAGTCTCCAATTCAAATCGCATACATGCATGTTAATGATGAAATTCCTCGTCTTCGCAGCAAGCGCAAAGATGCCCCACAAGCACTTGATGATTTGATCGCAAGTTCAACAGCGAAGAACCCAGATGAGCGCCCACGCACCGCAGGAGATTTCCTAGAAAAGTTACATCAGATTCAGATTGATTTGGATCCCCGCAAAAATCAAATGGATCTCGGATTAGATCTTCCAGTTGAGCCAATCCGTGAAAAAGCACGCAAGAAGGTTAAAGAGGAGGTTGCGCCAGTTGAAATTACCGCTCCAGTCGTAGAGACAACCAAAGAGATCCGCCGTAAAGAAGAGAAAAAGCAGCGTGCTAGCAAGCGGGTTCGTCGTAACCGCAAAGTCGCATTGATTCTTGCAATTGTTTTAGGCGTGGGTGGTTGGTGGACATTAGTCGGTCCAGGTTCACGTGTTGTTGTTCCATCTGTAGTTGGTGGAAGCTTTGATGAGGCGGTCAGTGTAATTTCGCCTTTGGGATTAAACGCAGTTGTTGTTGAAAATAGATTTGATGAAGAAATCCCTAAAGGAAAAATCATCGAAAGTATTCCTTCAGGTGGCGGAAAGATTGATGCGGGGGGCTCGGTTAAGCTCATTGTTTCGAAGGGCCCTGAGCGTTACGCGGTTCCGATAACTAAAGGATTAACACCAGAAGCGGCTCAACTTGCCATCGAAAAGTCTCCACTTGTTGTAGGGACAATTACGGAAATATTTAGCTCAGATATACCAAAGGGTTTTGTTATCTCAACTTCGCCTGCATCGGGAACTTTGGTAAAGCGAGATACAACTGTCAATGTGTTGGTATCAAAGGGAATTGAACAGGTCGCGCTAGCTTCCTATCTCGGTAAGAGTGGTGAGCAAGCTCTTAATGAGTTAACTGAGGCAGGTTTTGTTGTTGAAGCAGGATATGCCTTTAATGAAACTGTTCCAGAGCTTGCAGTTATTTCACAAAATCCACCAGGCGGTGCTACTGCAAATAAGGGTGGCAGGGTTTCAATCTTGATCTCGAAGGGACCTCGCTATACATACATCCCAAAGACTGTTATCACGATGGAGGCAAACGCTGCAAAGGAAATGCTTGAATCCCTTGGTTTAAAGGTCAAGGTTGTACCAATTGGTAAGAACAAGAAGAAAGTTGTTAAGAGAGTTTCACCAGCGGTCAACACCAAGGTAAAACGTGGCAGCTTGGTGACGATTACCGTAGGGTAAGCCAATGCCTACTCCAGTTAAAAAACCTCGTATTGGTGCCCACACCCCTACTACTGGTGGAATGGCTAAGCGATCTATCGCATACGCACTAGAAATTGGTGCCGAGGCGATTCAAGTCTTTGCGTCAAGTCCCCGAACTTGGGCGATGCCAGAGGCAAAACCTGAGTTAGATGAAGCCTTTAAAATCAAGGCAGCTGAACTAGATATTGAAAGCTATGTGCATGCGCCCTTCTTAATTAATTTAGGGTCTCCAACAGAGGCAACATATTTGAACTCATTAGCTTCTACTAAATATTCATTACAGCGCGGGGCAGAAATTGGTGCGCTAGGCGTAGTAATTCATACAGGATCAGCGGTCGATGTTGATCATGTTGAGAAAGCCTGGAAGCAGATCCATGAGGGCATGATGCCGATTCTGAACTCTCTCGGTGATGATGCACCGTATTTATTACTAGAGCCAACAGCCGGTCAAGGTCAAAGTCTGGTGAAGAAGTTAGATGATCTCGAGATGTATTTGAAAGCGCTTGAATACCATCCAAAGGTTGGTATCTGTCTTGATACCTGTCACGTATTTGCAGCAGGACATGACATCTCGGTGACAGGTGGAATGACAGCGACAATTGATTTGCTTATAGAAGTCGCTGGAATCGAACGTTTTCAGTTGGTACATGCCAATGATTCGATGGATGTTTGCGGTGCATTGAAAGATCGACATCAAAATATTGGAGAAGGTCACATCGGCGTTGACCCATTTACGGAACTACTTTCTCATCCGGCGGTTACGAATGCGCCTTTAATTCTCGAAACACCTGGACAAGAGCCAGAACATGGCAAGGAAGTTGCGTTGCTGAAGAAATTACGCGGCTAATGTCTGCTCGCCATCAACTTCAACTCAAATTAGCTCCATGGGCTTTGCTCTCAGTTGCAGCCGCCTGGGGCTTTGCCTTCGTCGTAATGAAAGATGCGATCCAACGGCAGAGTGTTAACAACTTTCTATTTAGCCGCTTTGCGCTTGCTGTCGTAGTGATGCTTATGATTAAGCCACAGACCGTTAAGCATTTCAACAAAAATCTTTTGCTGCGTGGTTGTTTAGCTGGAGTATTTCTTGGTCTTGGCTACATCGCACAAACTCTAGGTTTGGAGCGCACAGGTGCTGCGATCACTGGTTTCATCACTGGCTTGTATGTAGTTCTAACCCCTTTAATTGCCTGGTTAGTACTGAAAGAAAAGATTTCAAGGTTTACTTGGTTGTGCATCATGCTTGCAACAGTTGGGTTAGGACTGTTATCAATCAGAGGTTTCTCGGTTGGAATTGGTGAGATGTTTGTTCTGGCAAGTGCTTTCTTATTTGCCGCGCACATCATCGCCCTAAGTAAATGGTCATCTGGACGTGATGTCTACGCCATGACCGTTGTGCAACTTTCAATGTGTGCAATTTTGTCAGGTATTGCTTCAATTCCTGATGGCTATTCCGCTCCTCCAGATAAAGGTGTATGGGCGGTCGTAGTCTTCACCGCCGTATTTGCAACCGCTATTGCCTTTATTGTTCAAACCTGGTCACAAGCACACATTAGCGCAACGAAGGTAGCGGTAATTTTGACGATGGAGGTTGTCTTTGCCGCAATCTTCGCCATTCTTCTCGGTGGTGAAAGACTCACATTACAAAGCGCAGTCGGTGGAGTTCTTGTAGTTGTAGCCATGTATTTGATTGTGCTCAAGGAACAGAAGTAGGCTCTGCAAATGGCAATAGACCTTCGAAGCGACACCGTAACCCGTCCAACTGCTGCAATGCGAGAAGCGATCGCTCATGCACCAGTAGGCGATGATGTGTATAGCGATGATCCAACGGTTAACTCACTTGAAGAGCGTGTTGCCACTATGTTTGGCAAGGAAGCAGGTTTGTTTACACCAACCGGTTCACTTGCAAATCAATTAGCCATACGCATGTTGGTAGCACCCGGTGAAGAGTTAATCGCAGAAACCAATAGCCACATAGTTCGAGCAGAGCTAGGTGCAGCAGCGGCATTCAGTGGAATTACCACTCGCACCTTTCCTGCCAAAAATGGCTTACTCAAGGCTGCAGATGCCCTTGAAATCGCACGCCCCGACAGCGGACCTTACCTAGTTTCCACAACTGCAATTGCTGTAGAAAACACCCACAACTTTGGTGGCGGAACTGTTCAACCGATTGCAGAGATTGCCGCCTTACGAAAAGGTGCAGATGAACTTGGTCTTGCTTTGCATTTAGATGGTGCACGTATTTGGAACGCACATGTTGCATCTGGTGTTGCATTTGCAGAGTACGGAAAGTACTTCGACACGATCTCTGTCTGTTTATCAAAGGGGTTAGGGGCACCCGTTGGTTCTGTGATGCTTTCTACTAAGGAGCGTGTAGCCAAGGCTCGAGTGTGGCGCAAGCGATACGGAGCTGGAATGCGCCAAATTGGTTTACTGGCAGCTGGTGCACATTACGCACTGGATAACAATATTGATCGCCTATCTGAAGATCACCGTCGTGCTCAAGAGCTCGCAAAAGCAATCGCCGCTGTTGATTCATCATTAATTGACCCAACAACGGTACACACAAACATTGTTGGTTTAGATCTTTCAGCTCTTCCAATTAGCGCAGCTGAACTTGCTGCACGTTGTAAAGATGCAGGTCTCTGGATCAGTGCACTGGGTCCAAAGTATGCACGCCTAGTGACTCATCTTGATTTTGATGATGCTCAATGCGTAGAGGCTATTGAAATTTTAAAGAAAGCCCTCGTGAGTTAATAACCACAGCTTCTTATCTACACCGTAGGCATAATTTCCTAACGCTCCCCCAGTTTTTACAACGCGGTGGCAAGGGACAACCAGCATGATCGCGTTGTTTGCACATGCACTACCAGCTGCACGAACCGCTGCAGGGCTGCCTGCTTTTTCCGCTAAATCCGAATATGACCAGGTTTTTCCTGGAGCAATCTTGCGCATCGCTTTCCAGGCAGCTTGTGAAAAGGGTGCTCCTGGTTGGCGAACCTTGATGCCATTAAGCGCAGTTAGATCTCCATCAAAGTAATCATTAATCAGATCAGAGATAACAGGAATTGATTTAACAATCTTTACATCTTTGCCTGCTTTGAAAGCAGAAATAGTTGAAAGATTTGCACCGATCAGAATTTGATCATCGGCAAGTAAATTGAGTGTGCCTACTGGGGTCTTGTGAGAAGTTATGAAAAGTGGCACTCGCTAAAATTAGCGATCGCGCAACATTTCAGCAACTAGGAAAGCAAGTTCAAGGGATTGAGCGTGGTTAAGACGTGGATCGCATGCGGTCTCGTATCGTGAAGCTAGATCCTCATGTGAAATCTCTTCACCACCACCAACACACTCGGTGACATCATCACCAGTTAACTCAATATGGACTCCACCAGGATGTGTTCCCAATGATTTATGAACTTCGAAGAAGCCCTTTACCTCATCCATAACATCATCAAAGCTGCGGGTCTTATAACCAGTTGGTGCCTCGTAGGTGTTTCCATGCATTGGGTCGCACACCCATAGAACTTTGGCACCAGATTTTGTAACACCATCAACTAGCGCCGGCAAAATCTCGCGTATGTTCTTGGCACCCATACGTGTAATAAAGGTAATTCGGCCAGGCTCGCGGTTTGGATCTAACTTGTCAATGAGAGCAAGTGCATCCTCTACAGTTGATTTCGGCCCGAGTTTGATACCGATTGGATTACGAACCTTTGAAGCAAAATCAACATGTGCTCCATCTAACTGACGTGTGCGCTCACCAATCCAAATGAAGTGACCTGAAACATCGTATGCATCACCGGTACGTGAATCGATACGGGTCAAAGCCTTCTCATACTCCATTATTAATGCCTCATGGCTGGCAAAAAAATCAACTGATTTAAAGCTTTCAGGATCTACTCCTGCAGATTTCATGAATTCAAGTGCGCGACCAATTTCCTTAGCCATCTGCTCGTAGCGATCGCCAACCTTTGAATCGCGGATGAATCCCTTGTTCCACTCATGAACCTGGCGAAGATCTGCAAAACCACCTTGAGTAAATGCTCGCACTAAGTTCAGGGTTGCTGCAGAAGTGTTGTACACCCGAACTAAACGCATTGGATCTGGTGTTCGGGCAGCCTCCGTAAATTCAATATCATTGACCGCATCTCCGCGGTAAGCAGGCAAAGTTATTTCTCCACGAGTTTCAAAATCGCTGGAACGAGGTTTTGCAAACTGCCCCGCCATTCGACCAACCTTGATTACTGGAAGGCTTGAGTAGTACTGCAATACTGCAGCCATTTGAAGAATGGTTTTAATACGGTTACGGATTGAATCTGCGGTGGCTGCTGCAAATGTTTCTGCACAATCGCCACCTTGTAACCAAAATGCTTTTCCATCGGCTGCGAGCGCAATTCGCGCTTTGAGATCATCACACTCACCAGCAAAGACAAGTGGAGGCAATGCTTTGAGCTGAGCCACCGCCGCCTTGATCGGCTCTCCCTCTGCTCCACCCGGCCATGTTGGTTGCTGGGCCGCAACAAGACCAGGTGTGAACAGGGAGTCAATGTGTGTGCTCATTGGAGAAGTTTAGAGTGTCTATGAGTAACTGCGAGTAGCAATTATCCGAAGAAGATCTCTGACTCCTTGTATAGCTCTATTGGAACTGTCTTTAGCTTTTCAGTTGCAGATGCCAGTGGAACACGGGCGATATTGGTGCCATGTAGCGCAACCATCTTGCCCCAGTCACCTTCATGGGCAGCTGTAATCGCATGCAGACCAAAGCGGGTAGCAAGAACACGGTCAAAAGCCGTCGGAGTTCCACCACGTTGAATGTGTCCCAATACAGATGTTCGTGCCTCCTTGCCAGTTCTCTCTTCAATCTGACCGGCTAGCCAATCACCAATTCCTGAAAGCTTGACATGACCAAAGGCATCAAGCGTCTGATCCTTTGTCACCATGTCGCCATCCTGGGGAATTGCACCTTCGGCGATAACAATAATCGGTGCATAGTGAGACTTGAAACGTGACTCAACCCATTCACATACCTTGTCGACCGAGAACTTCTGTTCTGGAATCAAGATACATGTTGCTCCGCCTGCAAGACCTGAGTGAAGAGCGATCCAACCTGCGTGACGTCCCATAACCTCTACGATCAATGCACGGTGATGTGATTCTGCTGTTGTGTGCAGACGGTCAATCGCCTCTACCGCGATATTTACAGATGTATCAAAACCAAATGTGTAATCAGTATTGTTCAGATCATTATCAATCGTTTTTGGAACACCAATCACCTTTACACCAAGCGCATCAAGCTTTGTTGCAACACCAAGAGTGTCTTCTCCACCAATTGCGATCAACGCATCAATGCCAGTTTTCTCAAGGTTTTCCTTAATCTTTTCTACGCCGCCCTCGATCTTAAAAGGGTTGGTACGTGATGAACCAAGAATTGTTCCACCACGGGGCAAGATTCCACGTGTTGTTTCGATGTTCAATGGCATGGTTAGACCCTCTAGCGGTCCCTTCCACCCATCACGGAAACCAACAAACTCGTGACCGTACTCTTTTACACCTTTACGAACTACTGCGCGGATAACCGCGTTAAGACCAGGGCAATCTCCGCCGCCAGTGAGGACACCAATACGCATGATTTACTCCAACAATTTTATTGTTTGATTGTGTGGCTCAAATACTTTCCGCCACCTGTGGTCAACGCTGACTGGCACAGTCTAGCCTTGCCCCATGGCTAATCGACAACTCATCGCCGGCGTGGATTCCTCAACCCAATCTGTAAAGGTAGTTATTCGCGATGCTCATACAGGTGAGTTAGTGCGTCAAGGACGTGCCTCCCACCCCGATGGCACCGAAGTTGATCCTGCGCATTGGCTGAGTGGATTACATGACGCTTTTGCAGATGCTGGTGGAATAGATGATGTCAAAGCTATTTCTATTGCAGGACAGCAACATGGAATGGTCGCAATTGATGCGCAAGGTGAAGTAATTAGAAAAGCACTTTTGTGGAATGACACTCGTTCTGCAAAGGAGGCCGATGATCTCAACCACGAAATTGGCGGTGATCAAGAGATTGCTCGCAAAGTTGGATCAAAGTTAGTCGCATCTTTCACCGCCTCTAAGGTTCGTTGGATGGCAGATCATGAGCCTGAAAATGCCGCTCGTGTTGCAGCAATCGCTCTGCCCCACGATTGGTTGTCATGGCAATTGCAAGGTGGCACAGATTTATCCACATTATTTACCGATCGCAGTGACGCATCGGGTACTGGTTACTTTGATCCCAGCACCTCTCATTACCGCGAAGAGATTGTGCACCTATCTCTTCGTCATGATCATGAGTTAACTCTTCCAAAGATTATTCAGCCAGCTCAATTTGGCGGAAATACTGTCTCTGGTATTCCAATCGCTGCAGGTGCCGGCGATAACGCCGCAGCTGCTTTGGGATTACAGGCTCAACCTGGTGATGTGATTGTTTCTTTAGGAACAAGCGGAACCGCTTTTGCAGTTTCGGAAACTCCAACTCATGATGCAAGTGGCGCAGTTGCAGGTTTTGCTGATGCAACCGGGCGATACCTTCCTTTGGTGTGCACACTAAACGCCGCACGAATCTTAGATGCTGCATGCAGAATTTTAGGAAAGAACCATGACGAGGTTGCACAACTTGCGCTTGCTGCAAAGCCTGGTGCCAATGGTTTAACACTTCTACCCTACTTTGAAGGCGAAAGAACACCTAACCGCCCTAAGGCAACTGGTGTTTTTGCCGGCATGAACTTAAGCAACTCAAATCAAGAGGATATTGCTCGTGCAATGGTTGAAGGAATGCTTGCAGGATTGGCAGATGCCGTTGATGCATTAGTTGCATTAGGTGTTGGTGTTCATCGCATTTTATTGATTGGTGGTGCAGCGAAAAATCCTGCAGTTCCCGTAATTGCTAGCGCATTATTTGGTCGTGAAGTTTTGGTTCCACCAGCTGGTGAATATGTTGCCGATGGCGCAGCAAAGCAAGCAGCATGGGCCCTACTAGGTGAACTGCCAACATGGAATTTAGGAGAAGTTACTCATCACACCAGCGTTGCAACACCAGATGTAATGGCGCGGTACAAAGAGCTTAAGAACAACACAGAAAGCTGGAGTTAGACGGTAACGCGGACACCCTTACCGACAATAACAATTCCGCCTTCACTTACAGTAAATCGCTGACGATCCCGTTCTAAATCAACACCGATCTGTGCACCTGGATCTACAATCACGCTTTTATCCAGAATCGCTTTGCGAATAATTGCTTTTTCGCCAATACGAACATTAGGCATCAATACTGTGCCTTCAACTATTGCTGCTTTTCCAACTGAAACATCGTACGAAACAACGGAACCATGCAGGATTCCACCAGAAACGATTGAGCCAGCACCAACGATTGAATCATGAGCTGCTCCACCCTCGCTGAACTTGGCAGGTGGAAGTGACGGCGGATTGGTAAGCAATGGCCACTGGCGGTTGTATAGATTAAAGATTGGGTGAACAGAGACTAAATCCATATGTGCCTCGTAGTACGCATCAATTGAACCCACATCACGCCAGTAACCCTTATCGCGCTCTGTTTCTCCAGGCACAACATTATTGGCAAAGTCGTAGACCATCGCCTGACCTTGTGAAGTTAGGTAAGGAATGATATTGCCGCCAAGATCATGTCGAGATTCAATATCTTCAGAATCAAGAATCAGCGCCTCTTCCATTACATCACGCTTAAAGATGTAGTTACCCATTGAAACTAATGAAAGCTCTGGATGCCCTGGCATCGCAGGTGGATTTGAAGGCTTTTCATGAAAGGCCTTTATGGTGATTCCATCCTCTGCTAATTCAATAACACCAAAATCATGAGCTTCAGATCGTGGCATACGAATCGCCGCAACTGTTACACCAGCTCCAGATTCAAGATGTTGTTGAAACATCTGCATTGGATCCATGCGATAAACGTGATCTGCACCAAAAACTAAGACATGTTTTGGGTCTTCATCCTGAATCAAATTAAAGTTTTGCAAGATTGCATCAGCGCTACCTGTGTACCAACGTGGTCCTAAACGCTGTTGCGCTGGAACAGGGGTGATGTAATTTCCTAGTAATGAGGACATGCGCCAGGTTGTTGTGATGTGGCGGTCCAGTGAGTGAGATTTGTATTGAGTCAATACAGCAATTTTGAGCATGTTGGCATTTGCAAGGTTTGATAAAACAAAATCAATTAAACGATAGGAGCCACCAAATGGAACTGCAGGCTTGGCACGATCTGCTGTCAGCGGCATTAAGCGCTTTCCTTCGCCACCAGCAAGAACGATGCTGAGCGGAAGTTGCAGTTTGGCCATGCCTTAACGATAGCCTTTCACCCTTGTCGGAGGAAGAGGAATACAAAGATATGACTGCGTTAAAGGTTGGAATCGTTACTAAAGAGTGGCCACCAGCCATTTATGGTGGCGCTGGCGTTCATGTCCTCCAACTAACGCAAGCCCTTCGCACTATTAAAGATGTTCATGTCGATGTTCACTGCTTTGGTGGCAAACGAGATGATGCTTTTGGTTACTCACTACCAGAGGGTTTTGCAGATGCAAATCCAGCGGTTCAAGCTTTGGCAATTGATCTTGAGATGGCAACACATCTTGGACATGTTGATGTTGTTCACTCTCATACTTGGTATGCGAACATGGCAGGACATGTTGCCGCGCTACAACACGCAATCCCCCACATCGTGAGTGCACACTCACTTGAACCATTGCGTCCTTGGAAATCTGAGCAACTGGGTGGCGGATATCGAATTTCATCATGGGCCGAAAAGACCGCTTATGAGGCGGCAAGTGCAATCATCGCAGTAAGTGATGGAATGCGCGCAGATGTTTTGAAGGCATACCCCGCTATTGATCCAGCAAAGGTTGTCACAATTCGCAATGGAGTAGACACCACTAAGTTTGCACCTAATCATGATGGATCTGTATTGAAGAGTTTTGGAATAGATGGGCCATTTGCAATCTTTGTTGGTCGAATTACCCGTCAAAAGGGTTTGGCGCATTTACTGCGGGCCTGGAAGGAAGTTCCACCTGAATTTGGTTTGGTATTAGCTGCAGGAAGCCCTGACGAAGAAGGTATCGGCAATGAAGTTGCCGCATTGATTTCAGAACTTCAATCAACCCGCCGCAATGTGTGGTGGATTAAAGAGATGCTCCCCCATAATCAGTTAACCGCCATGTTAACCGCAGCGGATTTATTCATATGCCCATCAATTTATGAACCACTCGGGATTGTGAACCTGGAAGCGATGGGCTGTGAAACCGCAGTTTTGGGCTCACGCGTCGGTGGAATCCCCGAGGTTGTTGCAGATAAGGAAACTGGTGAACTTGTTGACTACATCGGCGAGGCTGTTACATTTGAAAAAGCTTTAACTGAGTCCATTACACGTTTAATGTCGCAGCCTGATCTGCTCAAAAAGTATGGCGCCGCAGGACGTGTACGAGCTCAAAAACAATTTGGATGGGATGCGGTTGCAGCATTGACTGTCGATCTCTACCGCCGTGTGCTTGCATAAATGAGCCGTAAATCGCTGTTCCACTTTGTTTTGGTTGGAATTTTATGGGGCATTCCGTACCTCTTGATGAAGGTCGCCGTGGAAGATTTTCCACCTGCAGCAGTAGTTGCAGGCCGCACCTTAATTGGTGCCACTATTTTGATTCCCGTTGCTATCTATCGCAAGAAGTTTAAAGGCGCGGTCTTGGGATTTAAGTTTGTCGCATTTTATGCACTTCTGGAAATGATCGGTCCTTGGATCTTGATAACAACTGCAGAACAAAAGATTAATTCTGGGCTTGCAGGTTTGTTAGTTTCTACAGTACCAATTTTTGCAACAATAATTACCTCTTTGCGAGGGGATCATTCAGTCTGGCAGTTCAAGCGAATAGTTGGAATTGTAGTTGGATTCTTTGGTTTGATCCTGGTTGTCGGTATTGAAAGCCTTACCGGAACTAGTGATCCACTTTCTATTGCCATGGTGATTCTGGCTTCGATGGGTTATGCATATGCGGTAATAATGGTGACTACTAACCTGCCATTGGTTGATGGTATTGCGATTAACGGCCTTGCGATGGCGCTCACAACAATCTTCTGGGCACCCGTAGCAATTGCTCAGTGGCCATCTAGCATTTCCATAGATTCAGCGTTGTCTTTGATTGCGCTCGGAGTTTTCAGTACCGCCTTTGCATTTATCCTGTTCTTCAAGGTGATGGAAGAGATAGGCCCTGCACGTAGTTCATTGGTTACTTACTTGAACACCGCAGTTGCCGTTGTTCTCGGTGTAATTATTCTGAGGGAGCCATTGACAGCGGGAATCATTATTGGATTACCGCTCGTCTTAATAGGTTCTTATCTTGCAAGCAGGAAGAGCCCGGAAAAAAGCACGAACTATTAACTCCTGTCACCAAACCCTAGTTTTGCAAGCAACTTCGGATCCTTCTGCCACTCCTTTGAAACCTTAATGTGAAGCCCAAGGAAGATCTTTGCATTAAGTGCGCGCTCGATATCTGCGCGGGCGCGAATTCCTATCTCCTTTAAACGAGCTCCTTGATGTCCTAACAAAATAGCACGCTGGGTGTCGCGTTCTACGTGAATCGTTGCGTGAACATCGAAAAATGGGCGTGAACCCTTTTCCGCTCGCTCACCGAATTCGTCAATTGTCACAACAATCGAATGTGGCAGCTCTTCACGAACATCTTGTAGAGCTGCTTCTCGAATGAACTCGCAGATTAACTGCTCAATAGCTTGATCACTTGTTGTTCCCTCTGGGTAATACTGAGGACCGGCTGGAAGGTTGTTACCAATAAGTTCATTGAGCAGATCTACCTGATCATGTACCGCAGCCGAGACTGGAATGATTTCATCCCAGACAAAGCCTTCAGCAATCTTCATGATCCCAAGCAAGCGAATCGCTAGCTTTTCCTTGGAAATCAAATCTGTCTTTGTAATGACCGCAAACTTTTTGGCTTTTGGATGCTTTGCAATCTCTGCCGCAATGAATGTGTCACCTGCACCAGATGTTTCATCAGCAGGAATACACATAATTACGATGTCGACAGATTCCATGCTTTGATCTACAACTTGATTAAGGTGCTGACCCAATAGTGTCTTTGGTTTATGAACACCTGGTGTATCGACAAGCACCGCTTGGAATTCAGGGCGATGAACAATGCCACGAATAGCTGTGCGAGTTGTATTTGGGTGATGCGAGGTGATTGCGATCTTGCTACCAACTAAAGCGTTAATTAAGGTTGATTTACCTACATTAGGGCGGCCAACAATGGCTACGAAGCCCGAACGGAAATCACTCATAGCCTTATTCTCTCATCAATTTATGCCAATAAACTCCACAGCATCTGCGACAGATGTAACGATCTCTGCCGCTCTTTCACCAATTAAGCGATGACAACCTTCACTTGTTGGAGAGTTAATTGGACCTGGAATCGCCATGACCGGTCGAAAGATCTCTGCCGCATCACGTGCAGTTCGTAATGATCCGCTTCGAAAAGCAGCTTCCACGACAAGGGTTGCCTTAGAGAGTGCGGCAATTAAACGGTTGCGAGTGAGGAATCGATTAGGAAGTGCTCTGTGTCCCGGCATGAACTCTGTAACTATCGCCCCTGATTCGCAGATTTCAGCAAACAGTCTGGTGTTTCCGGCTGGATAGTTAATGTCAATGCCAGAAGCAACAACCGCAACTGTTACCCCTTCGGCAATCAGTGCACCTTTATGTGCATAGGAATCGATTCCGTATGCTCCCCCGCTAACAATTGCCCATTCACGATCTGCAAAACCTGCGGCAAACTCTCCAGCAATTCTTGCTCCATAGGATGTTGGATTACGGGTTCCAACTATCGCTAAGGATGATTGGTGTAGCGCATTGATGTTTCCCTTGAAAATTAGGCAAATGGGTGGAGCGGCAAGATCATTAAATTGTTGAGGCCAATCTTCATCATCTGGCGAAATAAGACGTGCACAGTGTTTATCAATTTCGGTCAAAATTTTATCGCCATTGGCTTCACGCAGATTGGTAATCAACTTGGCATACTTGATCGGGTCATATCCCCCATTGAGTAACTTGTTGTATACCGCAGATGCACCATGAGTTGAAATTTCAGCAGACCAAAATGTGTGACCACCTTCGACAACGCTAAATAAACAAGCTCGTGCTAACTGTTCACTCATGCTTCGACCTTGCCTCTCAAAGCATGTGCGGCTTGAACATCCTGCATCGTTGGAACTGGATGTCCATGTAAATCAGCAAAACTCCATGAAGTTCGGATGATCTTGTGAAGTCCTCGCGCCGTGATTTGCTCTCTATCTAACTCATCATGCAGAAAATTCATTGCCTTTCGATCTGGTTGAAAGGTTGATCGCAAGGCACGAGCTGGAATTTGTGAGTTTAAACTCCATCCCATTCCGGCAAATCGTTTTTCAGCAACGCTACGAGCAGCGATGACACGTTGTCTAATGGCGCCACTACTTTCACCCAGTTCATTGCGGGCCATGTCAACTCTTCCAACGGGCTCGACTTGCACCCGTAAATCAATGCGATCCATCAATGGTCCGGAAAGTTTTCCTAAGTACCGTCGAACTTGTTGTGACGTGCAGGTGCAGTTACGGCCACGACCGGTGAACTTTCCACATGGACACGGATTAGCAGCTAACACCAGTAGAAACTGGGCGGGAAAGGCTAGATTTCCAACACTTCTGGCGATTGTTACAGTGCCTGATTCCAGCGGTTGTCGTAAGGAGTCTAAAACTCCAGGGCCACATTCGGGAGCTTCATCTATAAAGAGAACTCCGTGATGCGCAAGCGAACATGCACCGGGCTTAATAACGTGCGAGCCTCCGCCCACCATTGCGATACGTGTTGTTGTGTGATGCGGAGAAACTATAGGTGCAAGCAAAGACAAAGGTGATCTTTGAGTTAACGTACCTGCAATGGAGTGAACCGCTGTCACCTCTAACGCTTGTTCAATAGATAAAGCGGGCATAATCGTTGGAATTCTTTCGGCGATCATTGTTTTTCCGGCACCGGGTGGGCCGATCAACAAGATGTGGTGACCACCGATTGCAGCTATTTCAGCAGCTAAACGCGCAGCCGATTGCCCCGCAACATCTGCAAAATCTAATCGAGTATCGGTTTGTTCCCACTGTAAATCGATCTCTTGCACAACGTCACGCTCTCCTGTGCGTAACCAACGCAGTACTTGTTTCAGATGCTCCATCGGAACTATGGTCATAGATTGCATCAATTGAGCTTCCGCAAAGTTTGCTGCAGGAACAACCGCTGTGCGAACACCAGCTTTGTACGCCGCCATCAAAGCCGGTAAAACTCCACGTACTGAACGAATTCTTCCATCCAGCGACAGTTCACCAAGAAATAGAAGTTCAGCAATCCTGTTATGAGGTACCGTGTCATGCGCGGATAAAAGAGCAATACAGATCGCTAAATCAAAACTAGACCCGCTCTTTGGTAACCAAGCAGGTGAGAGCGAAACTGTTACCTTTCTATTGGGCCAAACTTCACCACAGTTAACAATTGCACTGCGGACCCGATCACGTGATTCAGAGAGGGCAGCATCTGGCAGTCCCAACAATGCATAACCCGGCAAACCATCTGCAATATCAACCTCGATTGTCACAAGGTGGCCTGCTAAACCTTGTAACGCGACTGAATGTGTAAGCGCAAGAGTCATAGCAACTTCTCGCGGTATTCAATGGAAAGCTTTCCATCTGGTTGCACTAGAACAGCTGCAACATCGATTTGATAATCGCATCCTAAACACCCATGTGTAGCTAACCAGGCAAGAGCTAGACGTTGCATGCGATGGGCTTTATCACGATTGATCGCTTCGAACGGATGACCAAATGCAACTGAACTACGAGTTTTAACCTCTACAAATGAAAAGATTCCGGTGGGATTAAGAGCGACGATATCTATTTCGCCTTCACGTATCCGCCAATTTCTTTCGATTACTTCGCAGTGATGTTCGATCAGATATTGAGCAACCGCATCTTCGCCAAGTGCCCCAGTACTTTGATTATTCTTTGTCTTCATGATCAGGGAGGATAAATACCCCAATCGAGCCCAGATGTAGCGCGGAACTTACTTGTGGATTAGGGCAGCAACATTGGCAAAAGAGCGACGATGTTGTGCACACGGCCCATGCTCATTGAGCGCCTTTGTGTGTGCAGCTGTTATGTACCCCTTGTGACCAGCAAAGCCATACAACGGAAATTCATTATCCATCTCGCGCATGATTCGATCTCGAGTGACCTTTGCGATCACCGATGCTGCGCTAATTGAAACAACAACTTGATCACCTTTCCATACCGCAAGGTTTGGGAGCCCTAGCCCTTCGATCGCATAGCCATCTGTTAAGACATAGGCGGGTTCAACACTTAATCCCTGAACCGCTCGACGCATTCCATCTAAATTTGCCGCATGCACACCACGTGAATCAACTTCGCTGGCAGGAACAATTACAACACTGACAGATGCAGCGACCTGATGAATTAACTCAAAAACTGCATCACGTTTATTTTCCGGGATCTCTTTTGAATCGCGAACTACCGCAAGCTCTGGTGCAAATGGATCATTGAGAACAACTGAAGCGATCACAAGAGGGCCAGCACATGCTCCACGACCTGCTTCATCAACACCTGCAATCGGTGAGATTCCGGCATTAGTTAAAAGTTGTTCGATAACCTTCATAAGGTTACTTATTTAAGACATCAACTCTTGGAACATATTTGATGTGCTTGAACGGCCAGATAACTCCAACTACACGCCCGCTCACCTTTGATTCAGGAACAAAGCCCTTATTAATATCCTCTTGGTGATAGCGAGAATCCGCACTTGCTCCGCGGTGATCTCCCATTACCCATAACTTGCCCTTGGGAACGGTGACATCAAAGTTCATTTCAGATGGCTTATTGCCAGCAAAGATGTAAGGCTCGGTGACTTCAACGCCGTTGATAGTTAATTTGCCATCCTTGGTACAGCAGACAACACGGTCGCCGCCAACACCAATGACACGCTTTACTAAGTACTGCTTGGCAGGGTTGGGAAGAACTCCCACAGCTACAAGTGCGCTTTTAGCCTTTGCAACATACTTATTTGTTGAGTAATCGATGATCTCTGGAAGCCAGTTATTGGGATCGCGGAATACAACTACATCTCCACGTTTAATTGTGTTTGAGATAAAAGGAACTTTATTTACTGCAACGCGATCCTTGATTTGAAGTGTGTTTTCCATGGATCCAGATGGAATATAGAAAAACTGCACTAGGAATGTCTTGATAAATAAGGAGACAACGAGTGCAACAACAACAAGGATTGGGAGCTCCTTAAGGAGCGATCCCTTATTTCGCATTGAAGAGATTATTCAGCTTTTGGAGCTTCAGTTGCTTCAGGTGCATCCACAACATCTGCAGTCGCAGCTTCAGCTGGTGCCTCTGCCACAGCAACCTCTGCTACTGGCTCGGACACAACAACCGCCTCTGCCGCAGGTGCTTCAACAACCGCTTCAACTACTGGCTCAGAGATAACTACTGGCTCAGGTGTTGAAAGAATTCCGTCACCGTAACCTTCTACGCCATCGCGCTTTTCGCGAATCTTTGCAGCCTTACCGCGAAGATCGCGTAGGTAGTACAGCTTGGCGCGACGTACTTCGCCCTTCTTTACCAACTCGATTTTTTCAATAACTGGAGTGTGAACTGGGAAGGTACGCTCAACGCCAACGCCGTATGAAACCTTACGGATTGTGAAGGTCTCGCGAACGCCATCACCTTGGCGACGGATAACTAAACCTTGGAAAACCTGAAGACGGCTCTTGTTACCTTCGATAACGCGAACATGGATCTTGAGCTCATCACCAGCACGAAATTGTGGGATGTCTTTGCGCAGCGATGCTGCATCTACGGCGTCAAGAGTGTTCATATTCGGATCCTTTTGTCATTTCTATGAAGCACGCGCTTTGGCGGTGCAGATTGCGTATTGTGCCACAGCCACGCTCAGAACCGTAAATCGGCCTCTGGCGCTGCGCTTTACTCGGGAATGTGAGCGTTGAGCGCCTCAAAGAGGTGAGGGCCAGCGGCAACGGTCAGATTGAGCCCATGCCAGGGACGGGTGGTCACCATTGCACCAGCTTCACGGGCGATCAACTCTGCGGCAGCTAGATCCCATTCATACAGTCCAGTTTCAAAGTAACCATCAACCAATCCAGTTGCTACATGGCAGATGTCGGCAGCAGCTGATCCAATTCGACGAAGATCTCGAATCTGCGGGAGTAAGGCATTCACAATCTTTAACTGCTCAATTCGGTTTTTAACATCATAAGCAAAACCCGATGACAATAAAGCGCGATTGAGTTCAACGGGATCATTGCAGCCGATCTTCACATCGTTGAGGAATGCTCCCCCACCTTTGCATGCATGCCAGGTTGAGTTAACAGTTGGTGAATGAACGACGCCGACCAATGTTCCACTTTCATCTTTGGCAGCAATGCTGATTGCCCATCCCGGTAATCCGTAAAAGTAATTAACTGTGCCATCTACTGGATCGATAACCCAGGTGATCCCACTTTTGCTGGCATGTGAAGCTCCCTCTTCTCCGATGATTCCATCTTCGGGGCGTGCAGCCAAAATACTTTCAACAATTAACTTTTCACTCGCATGATCCATTTGAGTTGCAATATCAATTGCCGTTGATTTAACTGTCAAGTCCCAGGAAGCGGGACGATCTACCAATAAATCTCCAGCTTGACGAGCAATATTTAATGCAAGTTGAAGAAGCTCATTGGTATCTGTCATAACCGCAGTCTAATGGCGGGATAGACTCTTGCCTATGTTCTCAGGGTACTTAACACTTTTGAAAACCCCTGGGGCGCTGAAATTTTCAATTCCTGGCGTAATCGCACGTATGCCAATTTCCATGGATTCACTTGCGCTTGTTTTCATAGTTGTCGCAGTCAGTGATTCATATGCGATTGCAGGCGCTTTGAGTGCAACTGCCTCAGTAGTGATGGCGCTAGCAACACCACATTGGTCAAGGGTTGCAGATCGCATTGGACAAAGTGCGATGCTGGTCCGAGTAATTCCAGTCAAGGTCATTGCCTTTTGTGCATTTACAGTTTTGGTACTCAATGAAGCACCTGTGTGGACCTGGTTTGTATCCATCTTTATCGCTGAAGCATTCTCTGTAAATACAGGCGGACTTGTGCGTCGACGTTGGTTACATATATTGAGTCCAGACAAAACAACCACTACAGAGGATGAACAAGACCGACATATCGTAAACACCGCATACTCTTTTGAAGCGCTGATGGATGAAGTTGTTTTTATACTCGGGCCAATCATCGTCACCGCGTGCGCAACCTCTATCGCACCTGCTGCGGGAATCATTTCGGGAATTATCTTTGTTGCAATTGGTTTTCCATTATTTGTTATGGCCAAAGAGACCGAGCCACCTGCAAATCCCAAAAGAATCGTTGATCCACATCCAGCGGTTATTAGAAACAAGCGGGTGCAAGCTGTAGTTCTTCCCACGACATTATTGGGTGGCTTTTTTGGCTCAATTGCAATCGTGACAGTTGCATTTGCAGAATTCCGTGGCCAAGAAGCACAATCCGGAATCCTGTTAGCGATTTGGGCAGCCGGCAGCGCAGTTGCCGCCATTATCAATGGGGTTATCAAGTGGAAACTATCAAGTGCATCTCGCTTCTTAATCTTTCTCTTTGCGCTAACTGTGCTTTCGATTCCAATGTTGTTTGTACATTCAATTTCATGGCTGGCCGTTGCCCTCTTCTTTAATGGTTTTGCGATCGCTCCCCTTGTTATTAATGCTTACGGAGTCGCTGAGGGTGCTGTTCCACCAGATCAAATCACTGAAACTTTGACCTGGGTGGTTGCAGGTATGCCTGTGGGTGGTGCAATTTCTAGCGCACTATCTGGCCAAATCATCGACCGCTTTGGTGCAGACATTGCATTTTGGGTACCGCTGGGATTCATGATCGCGGCGTGTGCAGCCACACTTCCGTATTTCCAGACTTATAAGGGGCTAATCGGCTACCCTCGTGCTCGTGACTGAGCTACGACTTAATGGAAAGACCGAAGATGGTCTCTACCTTTTGTTACATGACAATGACGGACAGGAATACACAGTCCGTGTTTCCGACACATTGCGTGCAACAGTAAATCAGCAGCGCTTGACGGTGGTTCCATACAATGATGAAACAAGTATTTCAATTAAAGAGATTCAGCGATTATTACGTGCCGGACAGACTGCAGAACAAATCGCTCGCGAAAATGACACAACGATTGAGAGAGTTGAACGTTTTGCAGGTCCAATTCTCTCTGAACGTATTTATATAATTGATCAAGCACAGCAAATTGCGATCCGTAAAGAAGGCGGACGTGATGCTGTTACTTTACTAGGGGTTGTTATCTCACGTTTAGCACCACGTAACATAGATTCATCTGAACTCTCATGGGACACCTGGCGCCTCGAAGATGGGACCTGGACCATTGAACTTCATTATCCAAATTCTTCAGGTGTCGGAATTGCACAGTGGAGCTTTGATGCAACGCTTCGCACAGTTACATCGATGGATGAAAATGCACGGTGGATGATGGGTGATGAGCCTGCACCTCGCCAACTTCCAACCGCTGCTCTTATCCCTACCGAATCTTCGCACCCATCCGAGCGCCGGATCATCGATGTTTACAGCGAGTTCCGCAAGGAAGAGGTTCAAGGCGAGATTGAAGAAGAGATCGAACCAATTCGCGAGGTTCCACGTTTAGCTGTTATTCGCGAAGAGCCAGATGATGAGGCATCACGAGACGGAATAACCGCACGTGCAAAGGTTCCAAGTTGGGATGAAATCATGTTTGGCATCAAGCCAGAGGACAAGCCCTCTTAACTCATTTGTGAAATTCTTAACTCAGGGTTGTTGTAAGCAATCCCACCTGAGATTCATTCTTGCTATCTGAACCATGGTGTCCAACCATCGCACCTTCTTTATCTGCACGTTCCGGATCTAGTAAAACTAATCCCCCTCGAGCAATTGCAATCACCTCACCCATTCGATCAACTGCATCAGCGCTTAGCTGAGAACCAAATAGATCGCTGGAAATAGCTTGTTCACGGGTTAGGACCAAGGCTTTTTCCTGCAAATACTCTTGCCACAATGATGCAACCTCCCTACGTGCTTGCACAGAGTCACTCTCTAAATACAGGTGACGAGCACGTGGTTCGCCGGCAATAACGCTAATGCCAGTTAGCAATGGGTTGTCCTGACCAATAATGATCTTTTCTTGAACATTAATCATTCCATGATCAGAGGTTACCCAGATACGAGTTCCTTTTGGAACCTCTTTCATTAGCTGAGAGACCAATTGATCAATGGCAGTCAGTGCCGCAATCCACTTATCGCTACCGACTCCATCTGAGTGTCCTGCATTATCTAAATCATTAACATACAAGTAAACAAAAGATGGTGTTTTTTGAAGTGCTTGCTTAGTTTCGCTTACTAAATCTGCAACAACATTTGCACCTTTGTACTCTGCACCACGAAATACCGCTCGGGTAAATCCAGAATTTTCATAACGTTTGGCAGCAACATGGGTTACCAAAATTCCAACTTTGGCTGCGCGTTGAAAAAGAGTTTCGACCGGCTGCCAATTTTCGGGATCTACACGTTCATCCCATTTCAAAGCATTAAGCAATCGCCCACCACTGCGTGGAACCTGAACGGTGTATCCCAACATTCCATGCACACCGGGGAGTTCGCCAGTTGTTAAAGTTGCAAGCGAGGTTGCAGTTGTTGAAGGAAATGGTGTCTGCACCAAACCATGATTAAACATCCGACTTATTGTTGGCATTACATCCGCGTACTGTGACAAGGTGTCAAAGCCAAACCCATCAATCAAAAATAAAAGCTCACGCCCCATAGGCGATTGACCAACCGCTAAGTGATCAACGGCACTGTCCAGCCCGAGGGATGAAAAGATAGATGGTGTTATCTGGGACAAATGCACGTGCTTATCTTCCCACGAGTGTGCACTAGAGTTTGACTGTGGAAAAAGCGATCAAATTATCTGCTGAGGTTGCCGATGCGCTCAAGGCCAGAAAGCCTGTTGTTGCTCTGGAATCAACCATCATCAGCCATGGATTGCCACGTCCTTCAAATCTTGAGGTAGCCCTCGAGTGCGAACGAATCGTTCGTGATGCAGGTGCTACTCCGGCAACGATCGCATTGCTTGATGGAAAGATATTGGTCGGATTAGAACGATTTGAGTTAGAAGCGATTGCTAACCGTGATGATATTTCTAAGGCATCAATTCGAGACCTTCCGATCATAGTTGCTCAAGGCAAGAGCGCTGCGACAACAGTTGCTGCAACGGCGCACATCGCAGCACTTGCTGGAATTCATATTTTTGCTACAGGCGGACTTGGTGGAGTTCACAGAGGTGCAAATGAATCCTTTGATGAATCGGCAGATTTAACCGCTCTGGCCAATGTTGACATGACCATGATCTGCGCAGGTGTGAAATCCATTTTGGATGTGCCTGCAACATTGGAAAGGCTTGAAACATTGGCGATCAGCCTCGTTGGATATAAGACAAATGCTTTTCCAGGTTTTTATCTCACTGATTCTGGTTACACACTTGAACATCGAGTTGATACTCCTGAAGAAATCGCAGCGATTATCAAGGCTCGCAAAGAAGTTGGTACTTTGAGTAAAGCACTGGTCGTTGCAAACCCAGTTGTGAAGGAAATGAATCAAGCTTTACATGATGAGATTTTAAAATCAGGTTTGGAGAAGGCAGAGAGAGAGGGTATTGCTGGAAAGGCGGTGACACCTTTCTTGCTAGAGCATTTTCACACTACCTCAAAAGGTGAATCCTTAGCCATCAATACTGAAATCATTAAAGCGAATTGTTTATTAGGAGCTCAGATTGCTGTGGCGCTTCAATGAAAAAGATCTTGTGTATCGGTGATTTAGCACTCGATGTAATTTCTCAGCTGAAAGAGCCGATCAATTATGGAAATGACACTGCCAGCAGAATTTCTAGCCACCCTGGTGGACAGGCTGCAAATGTTGCGACCTGGATAACGCGTACGAATTCAAAGGCTCACTTAGTAGCTCGCACAGGAAATGACCCTGTCGGTTTTGCCCTTATTTCAGATCTTGATAAGTACGGCGTAGAACACCTCAATTTGATGCATAGTGGACGCCCAACAGGTGTTGTCGTCATTTTGGTTGATGCCAATGGTGAGCGAACAATGTTTCCGGACAATGGGGCAAACGCAGATCTTGAAGCATCCGATCTGCCACCACTAGATGATATCGATGGGGTGTATTTATCTGGTTATGCGCTTCTAGATTTCCGTAGTCGTGATGCTGTTCTTGCGATGATCAAAAAGATTAAAGCTGCAGGAAAGCCAATCTTCTTTGACCCAACAACAACAGGTGCGATGAAGATCGTTAGCCGTGAAGAAGTATTGTCATGGGTTTCAATGATGGATGGAATTCTTCTTAATAGTGAAGAGGCTTTGTATCTTGGAGATTCAAAAGATGTTGTAACCGCTGAAGAAAACCTTGCTCAGCACACACCACTTGTTGTCATTAAGTTGGGTTCAAAGGGTGCCATGGCGATTAATGGCACCGATACCGCCAAAGTCTCCGCGGTTACTACCAATGTTGTCGACACAACAGGTGCTGGTGACTCCTTTGCTGCTGGATTTATTCCGAAGTGGCTAGAAACAAGTGATTTAACACAAGCACTTTCCGCCGGAGCTGCATTGGCAGCAAAGTGTGTTTCATCAGTTGGGGCGCGCCCTCCCCTCATTTAAGGCTGACTCTTGGCAGAATGCCCCAATGGCAACTGCGAAGACTCCCGCGAAATCTGCGGCAAAGGGTAAGAAACCTGCTGGACCAAAGCCCGGCGAATATCCGGGCAAGATCGTAGACATCGATGTTTCCAAAGAGGTTTCAGAATCTTTTCTTGAATATGCATACTCAGTTATTTATTCGCGCGCTCTTCCTGATGCACGTGATGGTTTAAAACCTGTTCACCGTCGCATCCTTCATCAGATGGCGGACATGGGTCTTCGTCCAGAGCGCGGACATGTAAAGAGTGCACGTGTTGTTGGTGAGGTAATGGGTAAGTTGCACCCGCATGGTGATGGCGCAATTTACGATGCTTTAGTTCGTATGGCACAAAGTTTTTCAATGGGATTGCCACTTATTGATGGCCACGGAAACTTTGGCTCCCTTGATGCAGGTCCCGCAGCGATGCGATACACCGAGGCCCGTTTAGCACCAGCTGCGATGGCAATGGTTGCAGAAGCTGATGAAGACACCGTTGATTTTGGTCCAAATTATGATGGACAGCTTTCTGAGCCAATTGTTTTGCCAGCAGCATATCCAAACCTGCTTGTAAATGGTGGTTCTGGAATCGCTGTTGGTATGGCAACTAATATGGCACCTCATAACTTAGGCGAAGTCATCGCTGCAACAAAGTTTTTGATCGATAATCCATCGGCAACTGTTAAGCAGTTAATGAAATTTGTTCCAGGTCCAGATTTCCCAACCGGTGGCGAGATCGTTGGACTTGATGGTGTTCGCGAGGCGTACTCAACTGGTAAGGGATCCTTCAAGGTACGTGCAACAGTTGAGATTGAAAAGGTGACCTCCCGCAAGATGGGTATCGTGATCAAGGAGCTTCCATACACAATTGGACCGGAAAAGGTTGTTGAACGTATTGCAGCTCTTGTAAAGGCAAAGAAAATTCAGGGAATCAGCGACATCGTTGATCTTTCCGATGGCCAGACAGGCACCAATGTTGTTATTGAGATTAAAAATGGCTTTGAGCCTGAAGATATTCTGGAGAAGCTATACGCATTGACTCCTATGGAAGATGCATTTGCAATTAACGCAGTTGCACTGGTGAAAGGCCGCCCACAGACGCTTGGTCTAAAGGAGCTGCTACGAGTATTTATTGATCACCGGATCGAAGTTGTTCGTCGTCGTTCAGAGTTCCGCAAAGCAAAGGCCCAAGCCCGTTTAGGTCTGGTTGATGGTTTACTTAAAGCGATTATTGACATCGATAAGGTAATCAAGATTATTCGGGGCAGCGATGATGCAGCAGCTGCAAAAGACAAGTTAATCAAGGACTTTAAACTCAACGATGAACAAGCAACCTATATCTTGGATATGCCTCTTCGTCGTTTGACTAAGATGAGCAAGATTGAACTGGAAACTGAGCAAAAAGAACTCAAGAGCACAATCGCCGAGCTAACAAAGTTGCTTAAGAGCGAGGATGCAATTAAGGCACAAGTTTCTGATGAGTTAACTGCGGTTGGAAAGTCCTTTGCAACACCGCGACGTACGCGAATTGGTGCTGCTTAACCTCTCCCGATAGAGTTCAGTGTGATTTCAACCCAAGCGCTCGAATTACGTGCAGGAGCTCGCCTCCTAGTTAAAGGCGTAACTATTCGCATTAATAGTGGCGACCGTATTGGATTTGTTGGACGTAATGGTGCTGGTAAATCAACCCTTGCAAAGGTTTTGGCTGGTGAAACAATGCCCGCAGGTGGTGCGGTTAATCGCACCGGAAAGATTGGTTACCTCCCGCAGGATCCTCGTACCGGTGATGAACCAGGTACCGTAATTGATCGAATTTTGTCTGCTCGAAATCTAGACCAAATATCTCAAAGAATGCGATCAGTCGAAGAAGAAATGGCTACAACTCAAGGTGAAGCCTTAGAAAAAGCGATGGACCGTTACACACGCGTTGAACATGAATTTAGCGCCGCCGGAGGATACGCGG
This sequence comes from Actinomycetales bacterium, assembly GCA_018970885.1. Classification (GTDB taxonomy): domain Bacteria; phylum Actinomycetota; class Actinomycetes; order Nanopelagicales; family Nanopelagicaceae; genus Planktophila. The sequence goes on along the minus strand of JAGWVL010000006.1, from coordinate 8,460 downwards.
CAACAGCAGAAGCAGAGGCAATTGCAACATCTCTTGGAGTTACAACAAAGGTCTTTGACCATGAATTATCAACTTTGTCAGGAGGGCAAAGACGAAGAATTGAACTTGCCCGAATTCTCTTCAGTGGTTCAGAAACCCTTTTATTGGATGAACCAACTAACCACCTCGATGCTGACTCAATAGTGTGGCTTCGAGAGTTTCTACTTAAATACCCGGGTGGACTGGTGATAATTTCTCACGATGTAAACTTAATTGAAACCGTTGTAAATAGAGTTTTTTATCTAGATGCTAATCGAAATGTAATTGATGTGTATAACCTTGGATGGAAGGCCTACCTGTTGCAACGTGAGCAGGATGAGCACCGCCGCAAGAAAGAGAGAGCGATTGCGGAGAAGAAAGCTGAGATTCTTCAAAAACAGGCTGAGAAATTTAGGGCTAAGAAGGATAAAGCTGCGGCGGCGCGGTCGATGTTCAAGAGAGCCGATACATTATTGGCAAACCTTGAAGAAGTAAGAAAATCTGACAAAGTTGCAAAGCTACGTTTCCCTACACCTGCCCCATGTGGAAAGACGCCTCTTGCAGGTGAGGAACTTTCAAAAAACTACGGTTCACTTGAAATCTTTACCGACATCTCCTGCGTTATCGATAAGGGTACTCGTGTTGTAATTCTAGGACTCAACGGTGCAGGAAAAACAACTCTGCTTCGTATCTTGGCAGGCGAACTTGAATCAGATACTGGAAGAGTTGAACATGGCCATGGTTTAAAGATCGGTTACTATGCCCAAGAGCATGAATCACTTGATTTTGATCGCACTATTTTAGAGAACATGATGTCTGCTACCCCAGATATTCGCGAACCTGAAGCTCGGAACATATTGGGTTCGTTCCTGTTTGTTGGCGATGATGTTCATAAGCCGGTAAAGGTCTTATCTGGTGGAGAAAGAACTCGTTTAGCTCTAGCTGTGCTCGTAGTATCTGCTGCAAATGTTTTATTACTGGATGAGCCCACTAACAACTTAGATCCTGCATCTCGTGCTGAAATTCTTGGCGCACTTGCTGAATACCAAGGCTCAGTCATCATGGTTTCTCACGATGAAGGCGCAGTTCAAGCACTTAAGCCAGATCGTGTGATCCTATTGCCAGATGGCGATGAGGATTTATGGAAAGAGGAGTACTTCGACCTAGTTTCTATTGACTAGATTCTTAGGCAATTAAGCGTCGATGTGATCGCGGTCAATCTCTGCGTTAGCAATGAACTCTTTACGCGGTGCGACATCGCTACCCATCAAAAGCTCAAACATCGCCTCGGCGGCGGCGGCATCGGAAACGGTAATGCGGCGCAAAGTTCGAGCATCTGGATCCATTGTAGTTTCGCGGAGCTGGTCGGCATCCATTTCGCCAAGGCCTTTGTAGCGTTGAATAGGCTCCTTCCAGCGCTTGCCCTCCTTTTTAAGCTCTGCTGTTATCTTCTTCATCTCATCATCACTATAGGTGTAGATGTAATTGCCCTTCTTGCCTCCCCCGCCAACAATCTCAATTCGGTGCAAGGGTGGGATCGCTGCAAATACCCGGCCTGAATCAATCAATGGGCGCATGTAGCGATACATCAGGGTCAGAAGTAAACAACGAATGTGCGCACCATCAACATCAGCATCTGACATCAAGATAATGCGACCGTAACGAGCCTCATCTAATTCAAAGGATTTTCCAGAACCCGCACCGATTACTTGAATAATCGAACCGCATTCCTTATCTTCAAGCATCTGTGACAGTGATGCCTTTTGAACATTCAAAATCTTTCCGCGAATCGGCAGGATCGCTTGGAACTCGCTATTACGAGCGGCCTTGGTTGTTCCAAGTGCTGAGTCACCTTCGACGATAAACAGTTCAGTTCGTGTTACATCCTCTGAGCGGCAATCGGAGAGCTTTGTAGGAAGTGATGATGACTCCAGTGCGTTCTTGCGGCGTTGTAAATCCTTGTGAGCACGTGCGCTGATACGTGTGCGTGATGCTGCTGCGATCTTTTCCAAAACCAGTCGACCATTTGCTTTGTCGATGCGCTTAGAAGTATTGAAGAACTCTTTCATCTTGTCTGCGACTACGGCAGAAACAATGCGAGTTGCAGCAGCTGTTCCTAAAACTTCCTTAGTCTGTCCTTCAAACTGCGGTTCAGACATACGAACAGTTACTACCGCCGTCAAACCTTCCAGCACATCATCCTTAATAACATCTGCTTCTTTATTGGACAAAGTTTTGGTTGAGCGAAGTGCTTCATTGACAACCTTGACCAAAGCTTTTTCAAAACCAACAACGTGGGTTCCACCCTTTGGTGTAGCAATAATGTTTACAAATGAGCGCTGGGTAGTCTCAAAACCATTGCCCCACTTCATCGCGATATCAACCTCCATATCGCGCTCAACCTCAGTTGAAACCATATGGCCTTTGTCATCGAGAACAGGAACAGTCTCTTGGTAATGACCAGTACCGTAGATACGAATAACATCGCCAACAGGCTCATCTGGCTGCAGGAAGTTACAGTATTCAGTAATTCCACTCTTATGAAAGAAGGTCTCTGTTGTCTTAGTCTTGGTGCGATTGTCATTAACAACCAGCGTCAATCCCGGAACTAAGTAGGAAGTCTGACGTGCGCGAGCGTAAATCTCTTCAAGATCTAGCTCTGCTTCCTTAAGAAAGATCTGGCGATCACTCCACCATTTAATTCTGGTACCGGTGATCTTGGATGAAATCTTTCCGATTACACGTAAACCTGATTTTGGTTCAAATGGAGCCTTAGGTCCATCACCATCAAAGATTCCTGCAGCACCACGTTGGAATGACATCCAATAAATCTTGCCATCACGATCTACTTCAACATCTAGGCGTGAAGCAAGCGCGTTAACAACTGATGCACCAACTCCGTGCAAACCACCAGAGGCTGCATATGATCCACCGCCAAACTTTCCACCTGCGTGCAATTTAGTCAAAACAACTTCAACACCTGTTAGGCCAGTCTTTGGTTCCTTATCAACTGGAATACCGCGACCATCATCATGGACTTCAACAGATCCATCTGATTCAAGATTAATTTCAATTTTCTTGCAATGTCCGGCGAGTGCCTCATCAACTGAGTTATCAATAATTTCCCACAAACAATGCATAAGGCCACGTGAATCGGTTGAACCGATATACATACCTGGACGTTTGCGAACCGCATCAAGGCCTTCGAGAACCGCTAAATCTTTGGCGGTATAGCTATCTTGCGAAGGGGTCGCAACTGCATCTTTCTCGGCCATGGGGCGAAAGATTATCCGCCTGAGCCTATTTTTCAGCGTAAGCGCGCCCAAAATGCTCTCAGATATTGGGATTTGTCGACTCTCAGTGTTAATTCAGCGTTAATTCGTGAAATTAAATCAATATTAACGAGCGGGGAATAAATAAATGTGGTTTCCTGTTCCATAGAAGCAAGGCAGTACATGGAAACGGAGAGAGAAATGACCGAACAGTTGTTGCTTGAATCAGTACCTCTTAACGCCCTCGATCGCTGCGATCGTTGCGGAGCACAAGCTTATGTGCGCGCAGTACTTCTCAACGGCGGAGAATTAATGTTCTGCGCCCATCACGGCAAAGAGTACGCTGAAAAGCTAAAGAGTGTTGCCGCAAAGATTCAAGATGAGACTGAAAAGTTAATCGAATCTAAAAACTAATCTTTTTTATCGAGAAAGCCCTTATGCGAACCGTCGCAGAAGGGCTTTTCTTGTGAGTGGCCACAGCCACAGAACTTTGGGTTTTCAATTGTTTCAATGAGATTGCCGTCAGCATCAACAATGTCCACCGTTCCAGATAAGCGAATCGATCCGCTCTTTGGATTTATGAAAACCTTTGGATTGCTCACAACTAATTCTTAATCGAGATAATCGCGAAGAACCTGGCTGCGTGATGGGTGACGAAGCTTAGACATTGTCTTTGATTCAATCTGACGAATGCGCTCACGAGTAACCCCGTAAACCTTTCCGATCTCATCAAGTGTCTTTGGCTGTCCATCAGTTAAACCAAAACGCATTGCAACTACTCCAGCTTCACGCTCTGACAAGGTGTCAAGAACTGAGTGCAACTGCTCTTGTAGCAATGTGAATGAAACCGCATCAGCTGGAACAACAGCCTCTGAGTCCTCAATCAAATCACCAAACTCTGAATCTCCTTCTTCACCCAGTGGTGTGTGCAGAGAGATTGGCTCGCGACCGTACTTTTGAACCTCGACCACTTTTTCCGGTGTCATGTCTAATTCTTTAGCAAGCTCTTCAGGGGTCGGTTCACGACCAAGATCCTGAAGCATCTGGCGCTGTACACGTGCCAACTTATTAATAACTTCAACCATGTGAACCGGAATACGGATCGTACGAGCCTGGTCAGCCATCGCACGGGTAATCGCCTGCCGGATCCACCAAGTCGCATAAGTCGAAAACTTATAACCCTTTGTGTAGTCGAACTTCTCAACGGCACGAATCAGACCCAAGTTGCCTTCCTGGATCAAGTCCAAGAACAACATTCCACGGCCGGTGTAACGCTTTGCCAGAGAAACTACCAAGCGAAGGTTGGCTTCAAGTAGATGATTCTTGGCGCGCTTTCCATCTTCAACTAACCATTCAAGTTCGCGCTTGTACTTCTTATCCAACTTCTTTTCATGCTTTAACTTTTCTTCCGCAAAAAGACCAACCTCTACACGTGTTGCTAGCTCAACTTCAAGCTCAGCATTCAATAGGGCAACACGACCGATCTGCTTGAGGTAATCCTTAACAGGATCTGCGGTGGCTCCTGCTGTCATAACAGTTTGAGCAGGTGCATCATCTTCTTCTGAGGCCTTTAATGTGAAGGCGTTTTCCTCATTACCTTGATTTGCATCCTCTGCCGCAAGATCTACAACACGAGGTTGATTACCCTTGTCCTCTTCCTCGCTATCGATGATCTCGACAGCTTCTTTAATAAGGGTTTCTACATCTTCTAGTTCAACCTCTTCTAACTCAACCTCTTCACCATCAATCTTTGTAACAATCGCTTTGCCGGTCTTGGAGTCAACCTTTGATTCAGGCACAGCCTTAACTGGTTCAGGTTTTGGAGCAATGAGTTCATACTCCGCCTTCTTAAGAATGCGTGATGGTGTACCAAGTCCACTCTTTCGAAGTTTTTCAATTAATAGTGGAACTTCAATAGCCAGCGCACGAGCCTCGTCAACTAGATCCTTGTCAGCCTTCTTTGGAATTCGATTAATTGATGTCACACCGCGAGCATCTAGTTCTGCAAGAACCTCATTTTGGCGAAGTACCGCATTCTTTGCATCAACAATCTGCTGAACATCTTTGGCGGTTAAATCCTTCTTTAACTCAATCTTTTTCGCAGGTGCAGCCTTCTTCGCAGGTGCAGCCTTTTTTACAGTGGCTTTCTTAGCGGGTGCAGCTTTCTTGGCAGGTGTAGCCTTTTTTACAGCAGCTTTTTTTGCTGGTGCGGTCTTTTTTACAACAGCTTTTTTTGCTGGTGCTGCTTTCTTCGATGAAGTTTTTGCTTTCACCTTGTTTTTGAGCGCACTAAATACAGCCACAATTATCCTTTGATTTATTTCAGCGAAGCCGCTGAAGCGATGGCTATATTATAATTTGTCCACAGGGGTAAATGCACATCCAAAAGGACTAATTGGCCAGATTTAAAGCCTCCCGGACCACATTTCCCACGCTCTCAACCTCAACAAGGAAGCCATCATGTCCAAATGGGCTGGAAATGGTCACTAACGGCGCAGCAGCTGGGGCTAATTCAGCGATCTCAGCCTGCAAGCGAACTGGAAAGAGTCGATCGGTATCAATTGAGACAGCGACCACGGGAATCTTGATGGTTGCCAAAGCCGCGGCTACTCCCCCGCGATCACGACCAATATCATGGCTGTTCATCGCCTCTGTCAGCGCGATGTAGGTGTTGGCATCAAAGCGCTGGGCTAACTTATTGGCCTGATGATCTAGGTATGACTCAACGGCATACCGTCCCGTGTCATCTCCCTGCATCTGTCGACCAAAACGGATATCCATCTCTGCTTCAGTTCTATAGGTCAGATGTGCGATCCGACGAGCGATTCCCATTCCCTCAACGGGACCGATTTCTTGCTCGTAGTAATCGCCCTTATTGAAATGTGGATCGGATTTGATGGCACGAATTTGTATAGATGCGGTTCCGATCTGATCACCGGTTGCAACAGCTGATGATCCAATGGTGCAGATGGCACCAACACGATCAGGTAGTTGTACCGCCCATTCCAGTGCGCGCATACCACCTAAGGAAGGACCGACCGCAAGTTTGTACTTTTCAATCCCAATAGCATTTGTAAAAGCGATCTCGGCATTGACCATGTCTCGAATGGTTATTGCAGGAAAACGTGAACCCCATCTTTTTCCATCAGGTGCAATCGATGAAGGTCCAGTTGATCCCTGACACCCACCGATGACATTGGGACAGACAACAAAGTATTTATCGGTATCAAATGGCAACCCTGGGCCAACCATGGATGGCCACCAACCAGGTACATCCGACCATCCGGTCAACGCATGGTTTACTAAAATCGCATTATCTTTTGCTGCGTTTAATTTGCCCCATGTTTGATACGCGATAGTGACATCGGGAAGTGTCTCGCCATTTTCAAGAAGGAGAAAACCGATCTTGATGAACTTACGTTCACCTGGATCGTGAGTTTCGAGCCATGCTCCTGTTGCGGTCAATTGAAATCCTTCACCTGCGCTTGTCGCCGAAACGACCTGTTCGTCACCCGGAGCACCCCGCCGCGGTGGAGGGTTGCCGCCTACTAAGCCGGGGCTAATACGTAGGACTCGTGAACGACCTGATTCTAGCGACTAGGACTCAAAAATCCCAGCGGTCACCTTGGGGTGGAGCTCCACCCGCATCGCAGCAAAAGCGGCGGCGGGCCAGCCTGATCCAAAGACTCTGCGCAACAAAATTGTTAATGAGTACTTGGGATCATCGGCGGTTGCCCGATCTAATGCGCGGTAGGCGAGTTCGCTATCGCCTCGTTCGTAGGCCAAGGTCGCAAATAAACACGCAACAGGTGCGACAAAACCTGTGGGTGCAACCCGCAATAAGTACAGCCACATATTCCAATAGATATCAAAGGTCTTGGCGTTGTGAGTTCCTAATGCAAAATCCCGAACTTGAATATCCATCAAACGTCCTAGCACCTGAGAAACAAGTTCGACATCACATTGGTATCCACGATCTGCAAACTGCATCGACAAATCAATGACGGCAGTTGCTCCATCTCGCTGCAGCAGATTGAGATCATCCATATCGGGACGCAGGGCAAAGGTGTTCACACTTTCAATGAACTCAGAATCAGTAGCAAGTGGAAGTGGTGTGATGCTGACATACATATTTTCAGTGGTCATAGTTTTTATCCTTTGCGTGTAATGAAGTGGGTAGGGGCTTGTACAACAGTTATTTCAGCGATGGAAATCTTTTTTACGGTGCCGGTTACCGCACGCACTTGTGCGTTATGGGTGTAGCTGCCATTCCAGGTAGTAAGAAGTGAAACCACATATGTGCCTGGACGTGAATATGTGTGGCGGATGGTGCCTGCTGGATACGGCGCACCATTCTCAGTTGTTGAGTAAATCGAGCCATCACCGAAGCTCCAGGTAAAGGATGGTCGCAGCACAACATCAACAACCTCGCCAATAATGTCGACCCGGCTTTGAAAGAGTGATGGAAGATCGCACCAGAAATACACAGGCACATTGACGAGCGGTTCAAACTCTGGTTGATAAGCAACACCTGCCGTTGGAACTAGCTTGGTCAATCGATCGCTCAGATTTACCCGCGTTGTAGTTTTTTTAATCCGCGGCTTATAGGTGCGCTTTATAACAGGCTTTTTTATAATTGGCTTAACCGCTGCAGGCGGAAAGAACAAAGGCCTGGCAGTTGGTTTTGGTGAAGGTTTGACTGTTGTTTTCTTCGGTGCCTGGCTGATGCTCCTTTTCGCAGATGTATTGCCTTTGCGGGCTTCGATAATTATCTGGTTGTTGTCGGTGTAGACATTGATACACGCTTTTTCTGCACACTCATCTGCAAGCGCAGGGGTAGGAGTAGCGAAGATAAGAGCAAAAATCACAATGATGGCGACCATGTGCGGCACCATAAATTGCCCCACAGACGGTGGCGCTAACTACTGCACAAACTGTGGATAGTTGTGACAGGCTATGAACATGGCTGCGCGAGATGGTGATGGATGGGTTGAATGCGGCTGCGGAAATAAGCACTGGGGCCTTAACGGCGCAGCCGGAATCATGATTGTGCGCGGCCACGAAATCCTTTTGCAACATCGTGCGCCATGGGTACATAACGGTGACACATGGGGTATCCCAGGTGGTGCCCGTGATTCTCATGAAACAACTATTGAAGGTGCATTTCGTG
>JAGWVL010000005.1 GCA_018970885.1 Actinomycetales bacterium | reverse complement strand
TTTCGAAGTTATGCAAAGAGCAGGAAAGCAAGGTTTGGGCAGCGCATATCGTGCAGGTTTTTCACTAGCAATGGATCGTGGATATACCTATATCATTCAAATGGATGCAGATGGCTCACATCAGGTAAGTGATCTTGAAAAGATGATGGAGTGGATTGGAAGCGCCGATTTATTAGTTGGTTCCAGATATGTAAAGGATGGTGGCGTAGCCAACTGGAGCAAATTTCGCAAACTTCTTTCACAGAGTGCAAATACTTATGCCAACCTTTTGCTATCCCTTGGAATTAAAGACACAACATCAGGGTTTCGCATCTACACATCAGCGCTTGTAAAGAAGATGGAGATCTCAACTATTCGAAGTGAGGGGTACTGCTTCCAGATAGAGATGACCCGTAGGGCATTATCTCGTGGGGGATCGGTCGCTGAAATTCCGATTACCTTTATCGAAAGAACCCAAGGGGTAAGCAAAATGTCCTTTTCGATCGCCTTAGAAGCGGTCCTTCGCATCACCGCTTGGGGAGCTTTACGCCTGATCGGGCGGTAATTTCCACACTCACGCTCAGGTAGGATTTGCCCTGCATATTGATCTTTTCGGGAGTTCTGAAAAATCGGTATGACATCTCAGCACTCACCAACTTCGGTTGGCATAACCACCTCGGTCCACAAGAAATTGTGGTCGGTGATTTCGAGTGCGACGGGCTAAACAAATTGTTTGGCCATAAACCGAGCGGGTTTTCTTCTGCATGCGCGTGATGAAAACCTAAGAAGGAGTATGCCGTCATGGCAGTTGTAACAATGCGAGAGCTCCTCGACAGCGGAGTCCACTTCGGACACCAGACTCGTCGATGGAACCCAAAGATGAAGCGCTTTATTTTCACAGAGCGCAATGGCATCTACATCATCGACATCCAGCAATCACTTGCACTTATCGATTCAGCATATGAGTTTGTTAAAGACACTGTTGCTAAGGGTGGCCATGTTTTGTTCGTTGGAACCAAGAAGCAAGCACATGAGCCGATCATCAATCACGCAGCACGCGTTGGAATGCCAACTGTGACTGAGCGTTGGTTGGGCGGAATGCTTACCAACTTCCCAACTGTGTACAAGCGTATTCAGCGCTTGAAGGAGCTAGAAGCTCTTGAAGAGAAGAACGATCTGCTTCTAACAAAGAAGGAGCTTCTTGTTCTACGTCGCGAGCGCGAAAAACTATTTAAGAACCTTGACGGTATCCGCAACATGACTAAGTTGCCTTCAGCGATTTGGGTTGTAGATACAAAGAAGGAGCACCTAGCGGTGCAAGAGGCTAAAAAACTTGGTATTCCAGTTATCGCAATCTTGGATACAAACTGCGATCCAGATGAGGTTGATTACAAGATTCCAGGTAATGATGATGCAATCCGTTCAATCGACTTGCTCACACGCGTTATCACCGATGCAATTGCAGCTGGCCTCAAGGCACGTTCTGCACATGTAAAGGAAGAAGCACAGTCGGATGCACCAGCAGCTGTTGCTGAAGGAGAGCCATTGGCTGACTGGGAGAAGGAAATTCTCGATGCACCAGTTGCGCCTGCCGTAACCGACGCACCATCAACACCGGAGGCATAAATTGGCTAACTACACAGCTGAAGATGTAAAGAAACTTCGCGAAGCAACTGCAGCAGGAATGCTCGATTGCAAGAAGGCGCTAGATGAGGCAGATGGCGACTACAACAAGGCGCTAGATATCATTCGCGTAAAGGGCCTTAAGGGCATTACAAAGCGCGAAGGTCGTCTGACTTCAAATGGTGCAGTTGTTGCAAAGGTCGAGGGCAACCTTGGCGTAATGCTTGAACTGAACTGCGAAACAGATTTCGTTGCAAAGGGTGAGCGCTTTGTTGGACTTGCAGAAGAGTTACTTGCTCACCTACAAAATGCACAGTCTGCTTCGCTAGAAGCATTTTTGACATCAACAATGGCTAACGGCAACACTGTCCAGGCAACTGTTGATGAGGCAAATGCAACTATGGGCGAGAAGATTGAAGTTCGTCGCATTGCAGTAATCAAAGATTCACCAGTTGGAATTTACCTACACCGCACGAGCCCAGATCTACCACCACAGGTTGGTGTATTGGTTGAACTTGTTAAGGATGCAGCTGAAGTTGGTAAGGAGATCGCACAGCACATTGCAGCATTTGCTCCGCAGTTTGTTACTCGCGAAGAAGTTCCAGCTGAATTGATCGAGAACGAACGCCGTATTGCGGAGGAGACAGCGCGCGAAGAGGGTAAGCCTGAGGCATCACTATCAAAGATCATCGAAGGCCGGGTGACAGGTTTTGTTAAGGAAGTTTCCTTGATCGAGCAGTCATTTGCTAAGGATGCAAAGAAGACTGTAAAGCAGATCCTCGATGAGGCAGGAACGGCTGTTAAGGCCTTCCATCGCTTCCGCGTGGGTCAATAGGGTCAAGGTTTGATCGCTTAGACTTAGTTCAATAGCCAGCGGTTAATAGCCGAATAATTAAAAGTTGGAGGAGCACTCATGCCCGGTACAAGAGGAACGTATCGCAGAGTGCTCCTTAAACTTTCTGGAGAAGTTTTTGGTGGAGAAAAAGGCATCGGTGTTGATCCCGATGTTGTTCAAGATATTGCAAAACAAATCGCCGATGTAGCTCGCACTGGGGTTCAGGTGGCGATCGTTGTAGGTGGAGGTAATTACTTCCGCGGAGCAGAGCTCTCACAGCGTGGTATGGATCGCTCCCGTGCCGATTACATGGGCATGCTTGGAACAGTTATGAACTGTTTGGCGCTTCAAGACTTTTTAGAAAAAGAGGGTGTTGCAACCCGTGTGCAAACCGCCATCACTATGGGTCAGGTTGCAGAGCCATACATTCCACTTCGCGCAATTCGCCACCTTGAAAAAGGTCGCGTTGTAATTTTCGGCGCAGGTGCCGGAATGCCTTTCTTCACAACAGATACGGTCTCGGCCCAACGCGCACTTGAAATTGGCGCAGAAGCTTTGCTGCTCGCCAAGAGCGGCGTCGATGGTGTGTACAGTGCAGATCCAAATAAGGATTCAACTGCAAGAAAGTACGACACCATCTCCTATGACGAGGTTTTGTCTAAATCCCTAGCCGTTGCAGATGCAGCTGCCTTTGCCCTGTGCCGAGAAAACAAGTTGCCAATCGTTGTCTTTGATTTGATGAAAAATGGAAATATCGGTCGCGCCGTTCGTGGCGAAGTTATTGGAACTCTCGTCGCATAAGCGATGAGTCAGATGTAAGTAGCGGTAAGAGGAGCACAACCATGGCAGATGTAGCAAGCGCCCTAAAGGACGCTGAAACTAAGATGAACAAAGCGGTTGAGGTTGCAAAGGATGATTTTGCAACGATCCGCACAGGTCGTGCTCATCCTTCTCTATTTAACAAGGTCATGGTCGATTACTACGGTACCTATACAGCACTTTCACAGTTGGCAACGATTCAAGTACCTGAAGCACGTATGGCACTGATTTCTCCCTTTGATAAGGGCGCCATGGCTGCTATTGAAAAAGCAATTCGGGAATCAGATCTAGGTGTGAATCCGGGTAATGATGGATCTGTTATCCGCGTTAACTTCCCACAGCTGACTGAAGAGCGCCGCAAGGAGTACATCAAAGTTGTGAAGACCAAGGCTGAAGATTCAAAGATTTCAATTCGCAATATCCGCCGAGCTGCCAAAGAGGCGATGGAGAAGTTAGAAAAAGATGGCGATATTGGGAAAGATGATCTAGCCCGTGCTGAAAAAGAGCTTGAAAAAATCACAGCTGATCATGTTGCAAAGATTGATGAGCTGCTCAAGCACAAAGAGGTTGAACTCCTAGAGGTCTAGGGGCACTCTCATGTCAGATCTGCACTCGATTAACGAAGCGATCAATAAAAAGGCTGGGCGAAAACTACTTCCTTCTATTGTTGTGGGCTTGTCATTGATCGCTTTAGTGTGGTTCACCCTGTCTTATCAGCGTGAAATTTTCGCAGTTGTTGTAGCCGTGGCAGTTATCCTAGGTGTGCGTGAGTTAGTGCGGGCATTTTCTGCGCGTGGAATAGTAATTTCATTTAACGGACTAACTTTGGCAGCCATTGGACTGTCATACGCAGCATGGGTTGGGGGAGTTGCCGGTCTTGCTGTAGCTACTGCGATCGCATTTCCACTATTGCTTATTCGCGCACTGTTGCAAGGTCCAGAGGGTTTTGTAGCAAAAGCAACCGCCACAACCTTTGGATTGCTCTATTTACCCTTCTTAGCTGGCTTTTTAATTTTGCTGGCTCGACCAAGTACAGGTTTTCAACGTGTTATGACCTTTGTGGTTTTGGTTGGATGCAATGACACCTTTGGTTACATCGTTGGTGTTCTACTGGGAAAACATCCACTTGTTCCAAAGATTTCTCCCAAGAAAACTTGGGAGGGCCTAGCTGGTTCAATGATATTCACCATGATCGGTGGCGCAATAGCATTTGAATACATCATGGATATGCACTGGTGGATCGGCATCATTGTTGGGTTAATGATTGTTTTCACCGCTACTTGTGGAGATTTGATTGAAAGCGCCATGAAGCGCGATTTAAGTTTGAAGGACATGGGTACCCTGTTGCCTGGACATGGCGGAATGTTGGATCGATTGGATTCAGTAGTCTTGTCATCGCCTGCCATGTGGCTAGCCCTTGAAATTGTGAAGCACTTTTTATGAGCGGCAAAGTGCCTGAGATCAACCTTGTTTTTGATGAGCCGATTCAGCGAAAAAAAGCCCCCAGGCATCTAGCTGATTTCTCACCCGCCGATCGAAAGGCTTTCGCAAAGGAGCTTGGCTTCCAACCTTTCCGTGCAAGTCAGGTTGCTAACCATTACTTCTCACACCTTTCAAACAACTCTGAAGAGTGGACCGACATTCCGGTGGCTGAGCGTCAAGGGATTGCCGATGCATTAACCCCAAAGATGATTGAACTTGTTACGACCCGCACAACAGATAACGGTATGACTCGTAAAGATTTGTGGAAGTTGCATGATGGTGTACTAGTTGAGAGTGTCTTGATGCGTTATACCGACCGTGTAACTGTTTGTATTTCATCGCAAGCAGGATGTGGAATGAACTGCCCATTTTGTGCAACGGGACAAGCCGGCCTAACTCGTAACTTGTCAGCTGCTGAAATTACAGATCAAATTGTTGCTGCAGCGCGAGCTTGTGCCAATGGTGAACTGCCTGGAGGTCCTGTTCGACTTTCAAATATTGTCTTTATGGGTATGGGTGAACCGCTCGCAAATTACAACGCAGTCGTTCGTACCCTTCGCAACATTACTGATCCCAACCCCGATGGCTTAGGAATTAGCGCACGCTCTGTCACAGTTTCAACCGTTGGTTTAGTCAATGGAATTGAAAAGTTAATGGATGAAGGGATCAACTGCACTTTGGCGGTTTCGCTGCACACTCCAGATGATGAGCTGCGAGACTCCTTGGTTCCAATTAACAATCGCTTTAACATCCGAGAAGTCCTTACCGCCGCAGATGCCTATGAGAAAAAGACAGGGCGGCGATACTCAATCGAGTATGCATTAATCCGCGACATTAATGATCAGTCCTGGCGCTCAGATTTACTGGGCCGTTTACTGAAAAACCGCAATGCGCATGTGAATTTGATTCCACTCAACCCAACCCCAGGTTCAAAGTGGACCGCATCTCGTCGCGAAGATGAGGCTGAGTTTGTTCGCATTCTTGAAAGCTACGGAGTCCCTGTAACTGTTCGTGATACTCGTGGTCGCGAAATCGATGGGGCATGTGGCCAGTTAGCGGCCGCGGAAAAAGGCAAGCCGGTCGCTTAAATTGTGACTAGTTAGATATGGGGCTAATTGCTAGGCTCTGGAACATGAAAAAGCTCAGTAACTTCATCAATGGCAAATCAGTTGATTCAACTTCAGGTGAGGCAACAACTTTAATCAATCCAGCAACTGGACAACCCTTTGCAACCGCCCCTCAATCAAACGCTGCAGATATAGATGCGGCCTTCAAGGCAGCAAGTGATGCATTTGTCGAGTGGCGCGATTCAACTCCGTCGCAACGCCAACGTGCACTCTTGAAAATAGCTGATGCCATTGAAGAACGTGCTGACGAAGTGATTGCCATTGAAGTTGAAAATACGGGTAAGCCAGTCTCACTAACAACATCGGAAGAGGTTCCACCGATGGTTGATCAAATTCGTTTCTTTGCTGGTGCTGCTCGCAATCTAGAAGGAAAGTCTGCTGGTGAGTACATGCCAGGCATGACATCGATGATTCGTCGCGAACCAGTTGGTGTGATCGGCCAGGTAACTCCTTGGAACTACCCAATGATGATGGCGGTCTGGAAGTGGGCACCAGCAATTGCCGCCGGTAATACCGTTGTTCTCAAGCCAAGTGATACAACTCCAGCATCTACTGTGTGGATGGCAAATTTAATGGCGGAGTTCTTACCTGCAGGTGTGTTTAATGTTGTGTGTGGCGAGCGCGAAACTGGTGCATTGCTCGTCAATCACAAACGTCCTGACATGGTGTCAATTACTGGTTCAGTGGGCGCCGGAATTCAAGTTGCAGAGTCTGCCGCTAAACAGGTTAAGCGGGTACATCTTGAACTTGGTGGAAAGGCACCGGTTGTTGTTTTTGCAGATGCAGATTTGGCAGCAGCTGCAGAAGCGATCGCGATCGCTGGCTATTTCAATGCGGGCCAAGATTGCACCGCAGCAACTCGCGTCATTGTTCAAGACTCTGTTTATGATGATTT
This sequence comes from Actinomycetales bacterium, assembly GCA_018970885.1. Taxonomy (GTDB): domain Bacteria; phylum Actinomycetota; class Actinomycetes; order Nanopelagicales; family Nanopelagicaceae; genus Planktophila. The sequence continues at coordinate 40,412 of JAGWVL010000005.1, read as the reverse complement.
TGTTGCGCTATTAACTGAGCAGGCCAAGGGCATCGCACTTGGCGCACCTCATGATGATGATGTGTTCTTGGGACCGGTCAATAACAGCAATCAATTGGCACGGGTGAGCGATCTGCTTTCACGAGTTCCAGCTCACGCCTCGGTCATGACCGGCGGATCTGCCCTTGATCGCCCAGGATTCTTCTTCCCAGCCACAGTTGTTGCAGGGCTTCGCCAGGATGATGAGCTGATCCAGAAGGAGATCTTCGGGCCTGTCATCACCGTTCAGAAATTCAGCGATGAGGCCCAAGCGGTTTCTATGGCCAATGGAGTGGAGTACGGATTGGCATCGAGTGTCTGGACCGCCAACCATGGAACTGCGATGCGAATGGCAAAGGCCTTTGATTTCGGCTGCGTCTGGATCAATACCCACATTCCACTCGTTGCTGAGATGCCACATGGTGGATTCAAGCGCTCTGGCTATGGCAAAGATCTCTCAGGGTATGGCTTCGAAGATTACACGCGAATCAAGCATGTGATGACTAATCTTGGGGCGTAGTATTTCCCCCTGTTGGAGCAACCGCCCCAATTTTTTCTATAAACCCACTACCCACAGAAAGCTTGAGGCTCGGTAATCCGACAACTAGCTTGTGCTTAATCCTTAAGGAGTAAATCAGTATGTCAAAAGAAAGTTCACTCTCACCGGAAGCCCGATCAATTATCGGTGCAATGGTTTCTCGTCGTGCAGTACTTGCCGGCGCAGGTGGTTTAGGTGCAGCGGGATTACTTGCTGCGTGTGGCGGCGGATCAGACTCTGCCGATAGCGCTAACAGTGTTCGTTGGGGTAACTGGCCTTTGTACCTTGATTATGATGAGGATACAAAGAAGTACCCAACACTTGAAAAATTTAAAGAGCAGACCGGTATCACGGCACAGTACTTTGAGGATTACAACGACAACGATGAATTCTTCGGAAAAGTTCAAGCACAACTCAAGCTTGGTGAGGACATCGGTTACGACTTAGTTACTCCAACAGACTGGATGGCAGCTCGCTGGATCCGTCTTGGTTACACACAAAAGTTTGATGCAGCAAATATTCCTAACAAGTCGAACATCTTGGATTCATTAGCATCACCATCATTTGATCCAAATCGTGAGCAATCATTGACATGGCAAGGCATCATGGCCGGTTTTGGTTGGAACACTGAAAAGAATCCAAAGGGAATTCGCACCTTAGATGAACTCTTTGCACCTCAGAACAAGGGCAAAATCGTTGTTCTCTCTGAAATGCGCGACACAATCGGAATTATCTTGCGCTCGCAAGGTGTTAATCTTCAGACAGTCACAGAGGATCAGTTCATGAATGCTGTTGATTTCATGGCGAAGAAGATCGCAGATGGTTGGATCCGAGGCGTTAAGGGTAATGAGTACGCTGAGGACCTCACTTCAGGTGATGCAACAGCTGTAATTGGCTGGTCTGGCGATATGTTTATTCTGAAGTCTGAAAATGAAGGCAAGTTTGACTTTGCAATTCCGGATTCAGGCGGAACTATCTCAGGTGATAACTTGATGATTCCATCAACTGCATCTGCAGAAGGAAAGGCAAATGCTGAGAAGCTCATTAACTTCTACTACGACCCAGCGATTGCTGCTGAAGTAGCGGCATACGTTAACTACGTGTGTCCAGTAAAGGGCGCGCAAGCAGAGATGGAGAAGATTTCTCCAGAGCTTGCAAGCAGTCCATTTATCTTCCCAGATGCAGCAACATCAGCAAAGCTCAGCGTCTTCCGTTCACTCACCCCAGCTGAAGAGACAACTTGGGGAGAAGCGTTCCAGAAGGCCGCCGGCAACTAGTGGCTGACGTTTCATCTGCAACGCGAGGAGATTTACGTCTTACTCGGATTACAAAGACATATGGAGATTTCACCGCAGTTAATGATCTGTCATTAACAATTCCTGAAGGTTCATTCTTTGCATTACTTGGACCTTCAGGATGCGGCAAGACAACAACGTTGCGAATGATCGCAGGGTTGGAAGAGCCAACAGTTGGCAGTATTCATTTAGGTGCAACGGATATAACTACCAAGCGTCCTTATCAGCGCCCCATCAATACTGTTTTCCAGAACTATGCATTGTTTCCTCATTTAACAATCTTTGAGAACATTGCATTTGGTCTTCGTCGTCGTGGGATCAAAGATGTTGATGCAGATGTAAACAAAGTTCTAGAGCTAGTTGAACTTCCACATCTGGCGCAACGCAAACCAACACAACTTTCTGGGGGACAGCAGCAGCGCATCGCTTTAGCACGCGCCATTGTGAACCGCCCTGCATTGTTGCTTTTAGATGAGCCACTGGGTGCACTTGATCTCAAGCTACGTCGTCAGATGCAGATTGAGCTCAAGTGGATCCAGCGCGAGGTTGGCCTTACCTTCGTTCACGTTACCCATGATCAGGAAGAGGCCATGACTATGGCTGACACCATCGCGGTTATGAATGAGGGAGAGATCGAACAAATGGGATCGCCTGCAGATTTGTATGACAATCCAGAGACCGCATTTGTGGCGAACTTCTTAGGTCAATCCAACTTGATCAAAGGTCGCATCGAGGGTTCAGATGGCGATAACTTAGTCGTCGATCTCTTCGGTCAAAAGATTGCGATGCCAAAGAAGCGTTCACACGCCGTCGATAACTCCATCTACGCAGGTATTCGCCCAGAAAAATTCCGTATCTCGTTGGTAGGAACACCTACCCGTGGAAATATCTTGACTGGTGGTCGCATCGAAGATGTTTCATACATCGGTGTTTCAACTCAGTATCAAGTTTTAATGCCATGGGGACAAGAGCTCATGGTCTTTGAACAAAATGATGATGGTGTTGCACCATTTGATAAGGGTGATGAAGTTGTAATTTCTTGGGAGCCTAACTTCACCTTTGCTTTACGTGGAGATGAAGATGCCGAAGCTGGCACAGAGGTAATTCCTGAGGATCTTGACGAGGAATGAGAATGACCTTGACTAAGGTGAAGATGCCTTACCTGTTATTACTTCCAGGTTTTCTCTTTCTCTTTACCTTCTTTATTTTGCCGATTGTCAATCTTGCACAAACATCAACTCAGACCCCAATAGCTGGGGGAGACACCGGGCAGTATGAACAGAGTTTGCGTTTTGCAAACTATCTCAACGCCTTTACTGAAAATAAGGAACAGTTTGCGCGCTCTTTCATCTTTGCTTTGTGTGCGACAGTTTTAGCGTTAGCGATTGCATACCCACTTGCGTATGCAATTGCCTTTAAAGCAGGACGCTTAAAGAACTTTCTCTTGGTGCTTGTTGTTGCACCATTCTTTGTTTCATTTTTACTTAGAACTGTTGCCTGGAAGCAGATTCTTGGTGAAGAAGGTTTTGTTGTTCCGGGGCTTCGCACCCTTGGGATTATTAGTCAAAGTACTACCCTGACATCAACCTCATTTGCAGTAGTCATGGGTATGACCTATAACTTTTTACCCTTCATGACCTTGCCGCTTTATGCATCTCTTGAACGCATCGATCCGCGCACCATGGAGGCATCTGGTGACCTCTATGCCAATGGATTAACCACCTTCCGAAAGGTTACTCTGCCTTTATCAATGCCAGGAGTTGTTGCCGGAACGCTTTTGACCTTTATTCCTGCAGCAGGAGATTACGTCAATGCTGCGATTTTGGGCTCACCAAATACCAAGATGATTGGAAATGTAATTGAGTCGCGGTACTTCAAGATCGTGGATTACCCAACTGCAGCAGCGCTCTCCTTCACTTTGATGGCTGCGATTTTGATCTTGGTAACGTTGTACATCCGCAAAGCTGGAACAGAGGAGTTGGTATGACTCAAGTCCAGTCAAACAGCAAGGCATCTAGGCAAAAGGATGCATCAATTCCAACTTTTCCACTAAAGGCTCGCATCTCTCGTTGGTTTGGTCGCAACTTAATTCGTATTTATGCGGTTTTTGGTTTCACTTACCTGTTTATTCCAGTGGCCTACACCTTTGCTTTCTCATTTAATGATTCAGGTAAGTCCAACCTCGTCTGGAAGGGTTTCACATTAGATAACTGGAAGAATCCATGTGGCGCTCCAGAGGTGTGTGCAGCGCTGGGTAACTCAATCAAAATCGGTTTACTAGCTACCACATTTTCAACAATTTTAGGAACAATGATTGCTTTTGCAATTGGGCGTTACGCCTTCAAGGGTCGCTCGTCATCTAATCTCTTGATTTTCTTACCGATGGCAACACCTGAAATTGTTTTAGGTGCATCTCTGCTCTCCTTATTCCTTGTGTTCCACATTAACCCAGGTTTTTGGCCAACTGTTATTGCACATGTAATGTTTTGTATCTCTTTCGTTGTAGTGACAGTAAAAGCTCGCATCGCCTCTTTAGATCCTCGTCTCGAACAAGCAGCCATGGATCTTTATGCCAACGAACTCGAAACCTTCAAAAAAGTGACCTTGCCTTTGGTAGCACCTGGTATCGCAGGAGCTGCATTGCTTGCATTTAGTTTGTCCTTTGATGATTTCATTATTACCAACTTCAACTCTGGAACATTGAAAACTTTCCCAGAATTTGTTTACACATCAGCAGCTCGAGGTATTCCAGCACAAGCAAATGTGATCGGATCTGCAATGTTCTTTCTGGCATTAATTATCGTTATTGCAGGACAATTTGTTGGTAAAAAAGCAAAGGTCGCTAAGTGACCAACCACGGCAACATGTATGGTCCTAGCTTTACCTTTTTAGGTATACCTGCATGTGATCTTGATGATCCAGCCACTTACCAAGGCGCAGATGTCATCATTGTTGGAGCACCTATTGATAGCGGAACATCCCATAGATCTGGTGCAAAGTTTGGACCACAAGCAATTCGTGGGGGAGATTACCTTCCACATGATGGCTCTCGGCCACACCTTGCTTTACGTACCGATGGTTTAAAGGATCTGAAAGTTTTTGATGCAGGCGATCTCATGATGCCTGGTGGAGATTTAGTAGCATCGCTTGCTGTACTCAAAGATGCAACAGAAAAGATTTCTCGAGCCGGAATAATTCCAGTCATTTTAGGAGGCGATCACTCGATTGCATCAGCTGATGTTGCTGGAATCGCGAGCCATCGCGGTATGGGATCGATATCGATGATTCACTTTGATGCACATGCTGATACTGGTGAAGACCAATTCGGCGCACTTGTTGGACACGGTACTCCGATGCGTAATCTGATCAACAATGGATTTGTTCGCGGTGATCGATTTTTGCAACTTGGCCTGCGCGGATATTGGCCCGAGGATACAACCCTAAATTGGATGCGCGATCAAGGTATGCGTTCTTATGAAATGACAGAGATTCACAATCGCGGATTAAATGCTGTGCTCGATGAATCATTTGCAACCTTGACTGATGGTTGCGATGGTGTTTTTCTATCTGTAGATATTGATGTTGTAGATCCTGGAATGGCACCAGGTACCGGAACCCCTGAACCAGGTGGAATGACAAGCCGTGAACTATTAGAAGCGGTTCGCAGAATTTGTCTTGAACTTCCGGTAGTTGGAATCGATGTAGTTGAAGTTGCACCACCATTTGATTCAGCTGACATCACAGCTATCTTGGCTAATCGTGTTGTTCTCGAAGCCCTGAGCGCAATCGCAAAGCGCCGTAATGGCAGTCCATACTCAACAACTCAGAACCTTCTCGATCGATAAGTGAAGTTTTCTCAGGTGTCAGCGGTATCGTGCATACTCAGGTGCAACCTCTCACGATAGGTAATTAATGGAAATTCTTGGAATCCTGGCCTTTGTTGTTGCGCTGCTTTTTTCTGTTATGGTCCACGAGTTTGGCCATTACATAACCGCACGCAAATTTGGAATGCGGATCTCTGAGTTTTTCTTAGGGTTTGGTAAGCGAATCTGGTCTTTTCAGCGTGGGGAAACTGAGTTTGGTTTGAAGGCGATCCCAGCCGGTGGCTACTGCAAGATTGAAGGCATGGCACCTAATGATGAGATGCCTGAAGGTGAGGAGGAACGTGCTTTTTATAAAGCCTCATCTGGCAAGAAGTTGATTGTTTTAGGTGCGGGATCATTCCTTCACTTTGTTTTAGGCTTCATCTTGCTATTCACGCTGTTTGTTGGAGTTGGAACTAATCAAGTTCTTCCCGTTATCAGCCAGGTTGTTCCAAATTCTGCCGCGCAGGCGGCGGGAATTCAGCCAGGTGATGAGATAGTCGCAATAAATGGCAAGAAGGTTACAGAGTGGTACAAAGATGTTGAACTCATCCGTAAATCTCAGGGCGCTGAACTGACCCTTGATCTCAAAAGAGATGGTGAGTTACTAACAATAGTTACTAATGCGCGTTTGACCGATGTTGATGGTACCAAACGATATGTATTAGGAATCATCAATGATGTTGGCTTGAAACGTTCAGGGTTTTTATTGTCAGTTAAAAACTCTGCCATTGTCACAAAGAGTTTTCTGACTGAAAGTGTGAAATCTCTTGCAAAACTGCCTGAGAAAATTCCAGCGCTATGGGGAGCAACAGTTCGTGGAGAAGAGCGTGATGCCAATGGTTTAGTAGGTGTAGTTGGGGTAGCTCGCGTTTCTGGTCAAGCGGTAGGGAGTGAAAAATTAACCCCTATGGAGCGTTTAGCAACATTTATATTGATTGTCGCAAGCCTTAACATCTTTGTTGGAATCTTTAATCTGCTCCCAATTCTTCCACTTGATGGCGGACACATGGCCGTTGCTATCGCCGATGAGATCCGTGCCTTCTTTGCACGTTTGCGCGGTCGTCCACGTCCTGCACCTATTGATGTCACAGTTCTAACCCCGATAACAATGGTTGTTTTTGTTGTTTTGGCAACACTTACTCTGCTTCTCTTGGTGGCAGATGTGATTAATCCGGTGACCCTCAACCTTTAAGCAAGATACTGTGGCTTTAATTCGGCAGAAATTGCCCTTGTGGTGCAGAATAAAGCCATGGTTGATCTCGGAATTCCAAGCGCACCACCACCAACGTTGCATCCTCGTCGCAAGACACGCCAGATCAAAGTGGGATCAGTAGGTGTTGGAAGCGAGTCACCGGTATCTGTTCAATCGATGTGTACAACGCTGACAGCAGATGTCAACGCTACATTGCAGCAAATTGCAGAGCTCACCGCATCGGGTTGTCAGATTGTTCGTGTCGCTGTGCCAAGTCAGGATGATGCAGATGCTTTGGCGCAAATTGCCAAAAAATCTCAGATCCCAGTTGTTGCAGATATTCACTTTCAACCTAAGTATATTTTCGCCGCCATCGATGCTGGATGTGCTGGGGTTCGTGTAAACCCTGGAAACATCAAACAATTTGATGACAAGGTTAAAGAGGTAGCAAAAGCTGCAGGGGATGCTGGAATCCCAATTCGAATTGGTGTCAACGCAGGCTCGCTAGATCCACGTTTGTTAGCCAAGTATGGCAAAGCAACTCCGGAAGCACTTGCAGAGTCTGCGCTTTGGGAGGCATCTTTGTTTGAAGAGCATGGATTCTCTGATATCAAAATTTCAGTTAAGCACCATGATCCAGTAACAATGGTTAACGCTTATCGAATCCTTGCATCCAAGTGTGATTACCCTTTGCACTTAGGTGTCACAGAGGCTGGTCCACTATTCCAAGGAACAATCAAATCTGCGACCGCCTTTGGAATTTTGTTAGCAGAAGGAATTGGCGACACGATTCGTGTTTCATTATCTGCACCTCCGGTTGAAGAGGTCAAAGTTGGAATCTCCATTCTTGAATCTCTTAATCTGCGTCAACGTAAACTTGAAATCGTTTCCTGCCCATCATGTGGGCGAGCACAAGTAGATGTCTACACCTTGGCTGAAAAGGTGCAAGCAGGTTTGCAAGGAATGACCGTTCCATTACGTGTAGCTGTAATGGGCTGCGTAGTAAATGGTCCGGGCGAGGCACGCGAAGCCGATCTTGGTGTTGCATCAGGAAATGGCAAGGGCCAGATTTTTGTGAAGGGTGAGGTCATTAAGACAGTGCCTGAGGCGCAGATTGTTGAAACACTGATCGAAGAAGCGATGCGTTTAGCTGAAGAAATGGAAGCCGCCGGAGTTGCTTCAGGGCAACCTTCAGTTGATGTTCGATAGGCTTCACATATGTTGAAAATGTCTACGCTATTTTTGCGTACGCTTCGCGATGACCCAGCAGATGCCGAGGTCGCTAGCCACAAGTTATTAGTGCGGGCCGGTTATGTCCGCCGAATCGCCGCTGGAATTTACTCATGGCTTCCATTAGGTGTAATCACACTTCGCAATGTGGAACGTGTAATACGTGAAGAGATGGACAAAGCAGGTTTTCAAGAGGTGAACTTTCCAGCACTTCTTCCTCGCGAGGCCTATGAAACTACAAACCGTTGGGAAGAGTACGGCCCATCTTTGTTTCGCCTACAGGATCGCAAAGGTGGAGATTATTTACTAGGTCCTACTCATGAGGAGATGTTTACCTTGATGGTTAAGGGCGAATACTCCTCATATAAGGATCTGCCACTGAGTCTTTATCAAATCCAGACAAAGTTCCGCGATGAAGCGCGACCACGAAGTGGCATTATCCGCGGGCGAGAGTTTGTCATGAAAGATTCTTACTCCTTCGATCTAGATGATGCAGGGCTGGAGGTGTCATACCAAAATCATCGAGATGCGTACATAAAGACCTTTGATCGATTAGGCATGAAGTACAACATTGTTAAAGCGGTTTCAGGTGCGATGGGCGGATCTAAATCTGAAGAGTTCTTGGCACCATGCTCGACTGGTGAAGACACTTATGTTTTGTGTCCCAAGTGTGGATTTGCGGCTAATGTCGAAGCGATGGTTACAAGGGTAGATGCTCAAGATTCTTCCAAGGTTCCAGCGATAGAAGCCTTTGACTCACCTAATACTCCAACCATTGATTCGTTGGTAGAGCTTTTAAATTCCAAGTTTGGTGCAGGGCATACCGGTGCACATACATTGAAAAATGTAATGTTGATGGCAGATAACAAGGCGGTTTGCGTCTTGGTGCCTGGGGATCGTGAAGTTGATCTCAAACGTTTCCAAGAAAACCTGGGCGGTATTCATGAGCTACGAGTCTTTGAAGATGCAGATTTTGCAAAGTTCCCAGCACTTGTAAAGGGATACATCGGACCACAGGATGCAAAGAAATCTGGAATTACTGTGTATGCGGATCCACGAATTGCTCCTGGAACTTCATGGGTGACAGGAGCGAATCAAAAGGATCGTCACGCACGCAATGTTGTAAATGGTCGTGACTTCACACCTGATGCATATGTTGAAGCAGCTGAAGTTCGTGCTGGTGATGCATGTCCAGAGTGTGCATCACCAGTTGTCATTGATCGTGCCATTGAAATTGGCCATATCTTCCAACTAGGCCGCAAGTACGCTGAAGCACTTAACCTGACTGTTTTGGACCAGAACGGAAGGTCTCAGATCGTCACCATGGGTTCATATGGAATCGGTGTAACACGTGCAGTTGCAGCTATTGCAGAGCAAACCCATGATGAGATCGGACTTAATTGGCCAGCAGAGCTTGCTCCAGCAAAGGTACATATCGTTGCAGCGGGCAAAGAAGATCTACTTTTTGAAACCGCACTTAAGCTTGGAAGTGAACTAGAAGCGCACGGTATTTCAGTTATGTTGGATGACCGACGCGATGCAAGCCCAGGTGTTAAGTTCAAGGATGCTGAGTTAATTGGTAATCCAATTATTGTCGTTGTTGGTAAAGCATTAGCTGAGGGCAATGTTGAAGTTCGAGTTCGCAAGAGCGGAGAAAAGAAGGAAGTTGCACTTTCCTCCGCTGTAGCTGCAATTATTGAACTTCTGAAGTAATTGTGTTTTACCAATTAACTCTCACCACTGCACTTTTTCTCTTAGCTGCATCATTTTTTGCAGGACTTGTAGATTCAATCGCCGGTGGTGGGGGATTGATTCAATTACCTGCACTTTTGATCGGACTTCCTAAATCAGGCACCGCTGAAGTTTTAGGTACAAACAAATTATCTGCCGTTTTTGGAACGACAACCGCGGCAGCCCTGTATCGAAAGCAGATTAAGCCCGATCCTAAAGTTTTGCTCGGAATGGGTGTACCTGCATTTCTTGGCTCTGCAGCAGGTGCAGTTTTGGCCTCAAAAATTCCAACGAGCAGCATGAGACCAATGGTGTTGGTGCTTCTGATCATTGTTGCGATCTATACCTGGTTCAAGCCGGATTTGGGTAAGTATGAAAATCTTCGCCATCTTCCCAAGCAGCGAATTCAGATTGCTGTATTAGCTGGAGCGGTGATCGGATTTTACGATGGAATTTTTGGACCCGGTACTGGATCATTCTTGATGCTTATTTTGGTTGCATCCCTTGGGTACGCCTTCATTACGGCAAGTGCTATCGCCAAGGTTGTAAATGTGGCGACAAATGTCGGAGCCATCATTATCTTTGGATTTAATGGCGCAGTTATTTGGCAAATAGGAATCATTATGGGATTTGCCAATATTTCAGGGGCGATTCTTGGCTCTCGTCTTGCCATCAAAGGGGGCTCAACCTTGGTGCGTAAAGTTTTTTTAATTGTCACCATTGCGCTGATTATCAAGGTAGGGATTGATACCTTCTAATTGTTTGGGTTACACTTACGCCACAACTTAATAGAAAGAAGAGATTTGTGGCCCTTAAAGATTCAATCGCCGACTTAATCCGCCCTGCTATTGAAAGTGCAGGCTTCTTTCTAGAGGATGTTTTTACAAGTAATCCCGGAAATCACCGTATCGTGACCTGCATGGTTGATGGTTTAAAACCGTTAAGCCTGGATGAGGTTACGGTCATGAGTCGCGAAATCTCTGCAATTTTGGATGAATCACCTTTGCTTACAGAGGCTTTTACATTAGAGGTGACATCACCAGGTATAGAACGACCTTTAACTTTGCCACGTCACTGGACTAAGAACCTAACTCGAATCGTAAAAGTTACATTGATGGATGACACCGAAGTTTCCGGTCGTCTTACTGAGTTTGATGATGTTCGAGCCGTGCTCATTGAAAACATTAAGGGTCGCATGAAGACCCATGAAGTAACTTTCGCAGATATAAAGAAGGCCCAAGTTGAGATCGAATTCAATCGCAAGGATGAGAGCTAATGCATGTAGAGATGTCGGCGTTAGCAGCCCTTACCACTGAAAAAGATATTCCACTTGAAGAGCTTATTTATGCGATCGAAGTTGCGGTGCTAGGTGCTTATAACAAAACCGATACCGCAAAGCGGCATGCCAGAGCACACTTAGATCGCCAGACCGGTGAAATTCAAATTTTGGTGCCACTTTTTGGCGAAGATGGATCACGCATTGGCGAAGAGGTTGACTCACCTGACGGATTTTCTCGAGTTGCAACATCAACTGCTAGACAGATTATTAAGATGAAGATGCGCGAAACCAATGATGCAGAAATCGTTGGCGAGTTCACCGCATCTGTCGGAGATGTTATCTCTGGTGTTGTGCAACAAGGTCGAGATCCAAAGATGATTAACGTCAACCTTGGTCGAGTAGAAGGACGTATTCCGCCACAAGAGCAAGTACCTGGCGAGCAATACAATCATGGCGATCGCATTAAGTGTTTTGTTGTCGAAGTAAAGCAAGGTCTTAAGGGACCTGAAATCATGTTGTCACGTTCTCACCCGGCACTTGTTAAACAACTTTTTGCCTTTGAGGTTCCAGAGATCAATGATCGAATCGTTGAGATCATGGCTGTTGCACGAGAAGCAGGTCACCGCACCAAACTTGCAGTTAAAACTCATCGTGCAGGAGTTAGTCCGAAAGGATCATTAATTGGCCCAATGGGATCGCGTGCACGCGCTGTAATGGATGAGCTCCATGGTGAAAAGATCGACATCGTTGATTGGTCTGAAGATCCAGCAGAGTTTGTCGCAGCAGCACTTGCTCCTGCAAAGGTAAGTAAAGTAGAAATCACAGATCTGGCTACACGTAGCGCGAAGGTGACAGTTCCTGATTATCAACTTTCGTTGGCAATTGGTAAGGATGGCCAGAACGCTCGCCTAGCAGCACGTTTAACGGGATGGCGTATTGATATCCATCCAGATACCGTTGATAGCACGCCTGCAGACTCACCATTATGAGAAGTAAGCAAGGCTCGGATACCATTAAGCCGTTGGATTCCTCCCTCCCTGTTCGTAGCTGCATTAGCTGCCGCGAGAGGGCAAATCCAGTGGCATTAGTTCGAGTGGTCTTGATTGATGGAAAAGTTATTCCAGATCTCAAGGGTGGCGCAGCAGGTCGCGGCGCTTGGCTCCACAAGAAATGTGCAGAAGTTGCGATAGCTCGGAGCGCTTTTCGTTTTGCTTTCAAACAAGACGCAGCGGTCGATGTATCAGAACTTCTGAAATTTCTTCAGGATTAATGCCAAGGTGAGAAAAGATTCAGGCAGTAATCACTAACAAACGAATGGAAATGAAAGTTATGAAACTCAAATGAGCTCGTTAGAACTATGAGGTCGAACAACTAAGGCTTGCATTTGAGAAATGCGGGCCAAGACAGGAGAAATGTGTCAAAGGTCCGCGTACATGAGTTGGCAAAACAACTCGGCATGGAGAGTAAGGTTGTACTTGCAAAACTCCAAGAAATGGGCGAGTTTGTTCGCTCCGCATCATCAACAGTAGAAGCGCCAGTTGTGCGCAAGCTGATCGAAATGTATCCCGATGCAAAACCGGTCGAGGAGAAAAAGCCTGTCAAAAAGGCGGCAGCTAAGAAAGCAGCGGCCAAGCCAAAGGGTGAGGTCAGCGCAGAGCAGGCAGCGGAGTTAGCTGCCGAACTTGGTGTAGATATTGAAGCGCTCAAACTTGAGCAAGCTAAGTCGATTGCTAATAAGGAAGAGGCTGCAAAGCATGAGGCTGCTGGTCGAGCCGTTGAAAATGCTGGAAATCCGGCACCCAATGGACCAACTTCAACTACAAAGCCAACTGCTCCAGCACCACGTCCAGGTAATAATCCATTTTCAACTGGTGGTGCAGTTCCACGCCCACCACGTCCAGGAAATAATCCATTTTCAACTGGTGGCGTAGTACCGCGCCCACCACAACGTCCTGCTGGTGGACAAGGAAGTGGCCCATCGCGACCAGGAATGGCCGGTTCACGTCCAGGTTCTGTTCGTCCAGGTTTTGCTGCACGTCCTGGTGCACCGCGTCCTACTGGTGGAGGAGTTGCACCGCGATCAGGCGGATCAGCTGCACCATCAACCTCATCTCCATACAAATCAAATACACCAGGAGCTGGTGCACCAAGTGGTGGTCCGCAACGTCCAAGTGGTGGTCGTCCACCACAACGTGGTGGCGCAGGTGGAGCATTTGGAAAGAATGCAAGTAAGAAGTCAGGACGTAAGCAAAAGTCTCGTAAGGCGTTACGTGATGAGTTCGACAATATGCAAGCACCACAACTTGGTGGCGCAGTTATTCCTCATGGTGATGGCAAGACTCCAGTTCGCATGCGCCGTGGAGCATCTTTGGCAGATTTCGCAGACAAGATTGGTGCAGATCCAGCAGCATTAGTAGCAGCGCTATTCCACCTAGGTGAAATGGTTACTGCAACACAATCAGTGGATGCGGACACCTTTGAAATTCTTGGTGTTCAACTGGGTTATGACATTCAAATTGTTAGCCCAGAAGATGAAGACCGCGAATTGCTACAAGATTTCGACATCGATCTTGCAGGTGAATTAACTGATGTGGATCAAGATTCTCTAGTTGCACGTCCTCCCGTTGTAACTGTTATGGGTCACGTCGATCACGGTAAGACATCACTTCTTGATGCGATCCGTAAATCGGAAGTTATGAAAGGTGAGGCTGGTGGAATTACGCAGCACATTGGTGCTTACCAAATTCACCACGATCATGAAGGGGCTAACCGCGCAATCACATTTATCGACACACCTGGTCACGAGGCGTTTACCGCCATGCGTGCACGTGGTGCAAAGGTAACTGACATCGCTGTTCTAGTTGTTGCTGCAGATGATGGAATCATGCCGCAGACGATTGAAGCGCTAAACCACGCTCAGGCGGCCGAAGTTCCAATCGTTGTAGCTGTTAATAAGGTTGATAAGGAGGGCGCAAATCCAGACAAGGTGCGCCAGCAATTAACTGAATATAACTTGATCGCTGAAGAGTATGGTGGCGAGACAATATTTGTCGATGTTTCAGCCAAGTCTGGAATTGGTATCGATCAGTTGATCGATTCAATTCTGCTAACGGCAGATGCTGCGATTGATCTTCGTGCAATAGCAAATGATGATGCTCGTGGTGTTGCTATTGAAGCTCACCTTGATCGTGGTCGTGGCCCAGTTGCAACTGTTCTCGTACAACGTGGAACACTCAAGATTGGTGATGCAATCGTTGCCGGAAGTGCATTTGGTCGTGTTCGTGCGATGTTGGATGAGAATGGAGACAATGTTGAAATCGCTGGACCATCACGTCCAGTTCAGGTGCTTGGGTTTACATCTGTACCAAGTGCAGGAGACACCTTCCTTGTTGCTGATGAAGACCGTACTGCGCGTCAGATCGCTGAGAAGCGTCAAGCCGCTGAGCGTAATGCTCAACTTGCTAAGGCTCGCAAGAAGGTTTCACTTGAAGACTTCATGGAGCAGTCCAAGATTTCTACACTTAACCTGATCCTCAAGGGTGACGTATCTGGTTCTGTTGAAGCGCTTGAAGATGCTTTGATGCAGTTAGATGTTGGTGCTGAAGTAGATCTTCGCGTTATTCACCGCGGTGTTGGTGCAATTACCAAGAGTGACATCACCTTGGCATCGGCATCAACTGCAGTTGTGATCGGCTTTAACGTTAAGCCAGAACCACAAACTGCGATCTACGCAGATCAAGAGGGCGTCGAAGTTCGCTTTTACTCAATAATTTACAACGCAATTGAAGAGATCGAAATGTCTCTCAAGGGATTGCTCAAGCCTGAGTATGAAGAAGCGATTATTGGTACCGCCGAAGTTCGTGAGATCTTCAAATCATCGAAGGCTGGAAATATCGCAGGCTCTGTCGTTAAGGATGGAATTATCCGTCGTAACGCGAAGGCAAGAATCCTACGTAATGGAGCGGTCCTGGTTGATAACCTCACAATTGATTCGCTTAAGCGCTTCAAAGATGATGCCACCGAAGTCCGAGAAGGATTTGAGTGCGGTATTGGCCTTGGAAACATGAAGGAGATCGCACCTGGCGACATCGTTGAGTGTTTCGAGATGCGCGAGAAAAAGCGAGCATAAGAAATGGGTCAATCACATCGCACACTTAAGGTTGCTGACCGCATCAAAGTGGTAGTTGCAAACTTACTTGAGACAAAAATTAAGGATCCACGTCTTGGATTTGTAACAGTTACTGATGCACGTGTGACTGGGGATCTCCAACAAGCCTCAATCTTTTATACCGTTCTTGGTGATCTCGATGAGCGTGCTGCAACAGCTGCTGCTCTCGAGAGCGCTAAGGGTGCAATTAGATCTGCATTGGGTCGTGAACTAGGACTACGCATTACTCCTAGCATCGAATTTTTTGAGGATGGATTACCAGAGAGTGCAAAAGCTTTAGATTCCTTGCTGGAAAAAGTTCATGAGCAGGATGCCCAAGTAGCTGCACTTCGCAAGAATGCGCAATATGCTGGAGGAGAAGATCCTTACAAAGCTCCACGTGTTATCGAAGAGTAGTTGTGACTCAAAAAAACGGAGTGCATGGATTTCTGGTAGTCGATAAAGAGCCAGGTATGACAAGCCACGATGTGGTTGCAATTGCACGAAGAGCACTCGGTACCCGAAAAGTCGGCCATGCTGGAACCTTGGATCCCATGGCAACAGGTGTTTTAGTACTTGGATTTAATAACGGCACCCGATTGCTGCAGTACATCACCGATGGCGACAAGAGTTATCAAGCAACAGTTGTTTTGGGTATCTCAACAATTACCGATGATTTTGAGGGTGAAGTAATCGCAACTGTCGATGCTTCTACCATTACCGATACGCAAATCATTGCAGAACTAGACACAATGCGTGGGACATTTATGCAACGTCCAAGTTCAGTTTCAGCGGTCAAAGTTGATGGTGAACGTGCATATGATCGAGTGCGATCTGGCGAGAATGTTGTCCTAACATCGCGCGAGGTCACAATTTCTCAACTCGAAGTTCTGGAAATTCGTCACATTGAGAAAAGAGTAGAAATTGACATCGAAGTTACGTGTTCTGCTGGAACTTACATCAGGGCAATCGCTCGTGATTGTGGGGATCGGCTCAAAGTTGGAGGCCACCTTTCAGCGCTGCGTCGCACTCGAGTAGCGGGATTTACTACGAGCGGGGCTGTATCTATTGCTGCATTAAAGAGTGCTGAGTTTTCTACATTAGATCTGGCAGATGTTGCACGAGCCACTTTTCCAGTGCGTGAGATTGCACTCGATGAAAAGTTAGAGCTCTCATTTGGAAGAACTTTGAAACCCAACTTAGGTGATGGAATTTTCGCGGGTATCTCATCCGCAAATGAATTAATCGCACTTTTAAGCAATGTCGATGGCAAAGCCAAACCGATCGCTGTATTCGCGGCAGCGCAATGATTCTGCGATAATAAGAGTATGAGCATTGTTGTAATTGGAAACTTTGATGGAGTCCATAAGGGGCACCAGCAGATCCTCAACCGTGCTAAAGCGCTTGCTGGCGATGAGAAAATTATCGCTCTAACCTTTGATCCTCATCCTGTTTCGGTTTTTGCTCCTGAGAGAGCCCCTTCTCTTCTTACAATCTTGAGCGACAAAATCGAGTTGTTAAAGATCCATAACGCCGACCAGGTTGCGGTTATTAAGTTCACTAAAGAGTTTGCTGCAATGGCCCCAGAGGATTTCGTTAAAAAGATTTTAGTTGACCAGCTCAAGGCATCTACAGTGATTGTGGGAGCTAACTTCACCTATGGCTTTAAGGCAGCGGGTAATGTTGAATCACTGAGCAAGCACTCAGAGTTTAAAACCGTGGTTTTAGATTTACAGGCAGATCATGATGAAAGCATTTCATCAACCAGAATCCGAAAAGCAATCGTTGATGGAGATGTTGAAGGCGCCCGAGAAATGTTGACCCGTCCACATCGTTTAGATGGAATCGTCGTTCATGGTGAAAAACGTGGTCGTGAAATTGGATATCCAACTGCAAACCTTGGAAATATTCAGGGCCAAACTATTCCGGCAGATGGTGTTTACGCAGGTTGGTTAACTGTCGGAATTGATCGTTGGCCTGCTGCGATTTCAATTGGGACAAACCCAACATTTGAAGGTGTGCGTGGCCGACAGGTTGAAGCTTATGCATTAGATCAAGTGGGATTAGATCTTTATACAAAGGCGGCAACGATCGAATTTGGATGGCGTCTGCGCGACACATTGAAATTTGATGGCCTAGATCCACTATTGGAGCAGATGGCTAAGGATTGCCAAGAGGCCCGTCGATTGACCGAGCTGTAAGCGGGGATTTTGACCCGATTTCAGGTATGTCGAGCCTGACTGTTACCCTTGCGCTTCCATCGAGTTAGCGAGCCTCTCGTGAGTCAAACCGAGAAGCCCTCGTGCTCAGTACATAAGGAGAACAAGAAATGGCATTAACACCAGAAGTAAAGAAGGAAATCATTGCTCAGTACGGTTCTGCACCTACTGACACGGGATCACCTGAAGCACAGGTAGCGCTACTTTCAAAGAGAATTGATCAGATCACCGATCACTTGAAGGCTAACCCGCATGATCACCACAACCGTCGTGGTCTTTTGTTGTTAGTTGGTCGTCGTCGTCGCATCCTTCAATACCTAGCCAAGACAGATATCAACCGTTACCGCGCAATTATCGAAAAACTCGGTATTCGCCGCTAATTAAGTACAACCAATCTGCCGTAGAGCGATGGTCCTCGGTAGTGGTTTCCGCGCTTGAGTATTGCGCGTGAACTTCGATCGAAGACTCTTGCGTCTTGAGCAGATTAAAAAACTCAACAAATCTGTTGTGTTTTCAATCTACAAAGAGGAGGACCCATGGAGGGTCAAGAGGTTCAGTCAGCCGTTGCAGTTATTGACAACGGAAAATTCGGAAAACGAGAAATTCGTTTTGAAACAGGTCGCCTAGCGCGCCAAGCAGCTGGAGCTGCAGCTGTTTATCTAGATGATCAAACAATGATCTTCTCAGCGACAACAGCATCAAAAACTCCAAAGGATCAATTTGATTTCTTTCCTTTAACAGTTGATGTTGAAGAGAAGATGTATGCAGTTGGTCGTATTCCAGGATCATTCTTCCGTCGCGAAGGTCGTCCATCAGAGGATGCAATTCTTACCTGTCGTTTGATCGACCGCCCATTGCGTCCATCATTTGTAAAAGGACTTCGAAATGAAGTTCAAATTGTTGTGACAGTGATGGCACTGGATCCAGATCACATGTATGACGTTATCGCTATCAACGCGGCATCAATGTCTACACAACTTGCAGGTCTACCATTTTCTGGTCCCATCGGTGGCGTTCGCGTTGCTTTGATCGATGGCCAATGGGTTGCATTCCCTAACCACTCACAGGTTGCTAACGCGGTCTTTGACATGGTTGTTGCAGGTCGCGTAACTAAGGATGATGTTGCAATCATGATGGTTGAAGCAGAGGCGACAGAGCGCACCATTGAATTGATTAAGGGCGGCGCACCAACACCTACTGAAGAGGTTGTTGCCCAAGGACTTGATGCGGCTAAGCCATTCATCAAGATTCTCTGTGATGCCCAGGCAAAACTTGCAAAGGTTGCCGCAAAGCCAACTGCAGAGTTCCCTGTCTTCTTGGATTACCAGGATGATGTATTTGCAGCTGTTGAAAAGGCAGCCAAAGATGATCTCGCAAAAGCGCTAACAATTGCTGGTAAGCAAGAGCGTGAAACAAAGATCGATGAGATCTCATCTACGGTTATGGAATCGGTAGGCGCACAATTTGAAGGACGTGAAAAGGAAGTCCCTGCGGCGTTGCGTTCATTAACTAAGAAGCTTGTGCGTCAGCGTGTGCTGCGTGACAAGATTCGTATCGATGGTCGTGGTCTTCGCGATATTCGTGCGCTATCTGCAGAGGTAGAAGTTATTCCTCGCGTACATGGTTCAGCAATTTTCGAACGTGGAGAGACACAGATTCTTGGAATCACAACTCTTAACATGTTGAAAATGGAGCAGCAGCTCGATACTTTGAACCCAGAAAATCACAAGCGTTACATGCACAATTACAACTTCCCACCATATTCAACGGGTGAGACCGGTCGTGTTGGTACGCCGAAGCGTCGCGAAATCGGCCATGGCGCACTTGCTGAACGTGCCTTAATTCCAGTTCTACCAACTCGCGAAGAGTTCCCTTACGCAATCCGTCAGGTTTCTGAGGCACTTGGTTCAAATGGTTCAACTTCTATGGGCTCTGTTTGCGCTTCAACACTTGCATTATTTAATGCAGGTGTTCCACTACGTGCTCCAGTTGCGGGTATTGCAATGGGTCTCATCTCAGATGATGTCGATGGCAAGGTTGAATACGTTGCGCTGACAGATATCTTGGGTGCAGAAGATGCATTCGGAGACATGGACTTTAAAGTTGCCGGAACCAAGGAGTTTGTTACAGCGTTACAGCTAGATACAAAACTTGATGGAATTCCTGCATCAGTTCTTGCTGGTGCACTTCTACAGGCTAAGGAAGCGCGTCTTGCGATTCTAGATGTCATGAATGAAGCTATTGATGCGCCAGATGAGATGAGCCCATTTGCTCCTCGCATTATTTCTGTAAAAATTCCAGTTGATCAGATCGGTGCAGTAATCGGACCTAAGGGCAAGATTATTAACCAGATCCAAGATGAAACTGGCGCAGAAATTTCTATCGAAGATGATGGAACTATTTACATCGGTGCAACTGATGGTCCATCAGCAGAGGCTGCTCGGGCACAGATCAATGCGATTGCAAACCCACAGATGCCAGAGGTTGGCGAACGCTACTTAGGTACCGTTGTGAAGCTTGCTGCATTTGGTGCATTCATCTCATTGATGCCAGGTAAGGATGGCTTGCTCCATGTTTCTCAGATTCGCAAGATGCATGGTGGAAAGCGCATTGAAAACCTTGAAGAGGTTATGAAGGTTGGCGACAAGATCCAGGTAGAAATCGGCGAGATCGATCCAAAGGGCAAGCTTTCTTTGATTCCCGTACTTGAAGATGGAACAACTGGTTCTGCCGAATAAATGAGCGTTCGTCGTTCAGTTTTACCGAGCGGACTGCGTATCGTTACTGAAGAAGTTCCTTCGGTACGCAGCGCCGCGATCGGTATTTGGGTAAATGTTGGTTCTCGTGATGAAACCCCGGCTGTGGCTGGGGCTTCTCACTTTCTGGAGCATTTACTGTTTAAGGGTACAAACCGACGCAATGCTCTCGAGATTTCTTCCTCCATCGAATCTGTTGGTGGCGAGATGAATGCATTTACTAGCAAGGAGTACACCTGCTTTTATGCACGTGTTATCGATACTGATTTACCCATGGCAATTGATGTAGTTTCAGATTTAATTACCTCTTCTATTGTTACCACACTTGATGTGGATGCAGAGCGCAAGGTTGTTCTTGAAGAGATTGCCATGCGTGATGATGACCCCAGTGATTTAGTGCATGATCTATACGCAGAAACCTACTACGGAGACACTCCATTGGGACGCCCGATCCTTGGCACCATTGATTCAATCAACAACATGTCACGTAACTCGGTTTATAACTACTACAAGAAACACTACCTCCCTCAGGATTTAGTGGTTGCAGTTGCTGGAAACATAAAGCACAAAAAAATTGTTGCAATGGTCGAAGCCGCACTTTCTCAAGATGGTTTCCTTGATGTTAAAGGTGCACCTGTAACTCGCCCAAATACTCCTATTCGTAGGGGTCATCAGCGATCTGTTGGATTGATTTCACGTCCAACTGAACAGGCACATATGTTTTACGGCATGGAGGGTGTTGCCAGACATGATGATCGTCGCTTTGCGATGGGAATTTTGGCATCTGCATTAGGTGGAGGAATGTCTTCCCGTTTATTCCAAGAGATCCGTGAAAAGCGGGGACTTGCCTACTCAGTTTATGCATATGCGCAACAGTTTGCAGGAAGTGGGCAAATTGGATTTTACGCTGGATGTAATCCATCAAAAGCAATTGAAGTCGTAGAAATCATTCGTGAAGTTTTAGCAGATGTTGCCGATAATGGAATGTCACATGAGGAAATTGAGCGCGCAAAGGGTGCCGTTCGTGGCTCCTTAGTTCTGAGCCAAGAGGATTCTGGTTCACGCATGAGTCGAATCGGCAAAAACGAGATTGTTTACGGACATGTCATGGATTTTGATGAGATCCTTAAGGCTATCTCACGCGTAAACGCCACAGACATTAAGGAAATTGCTAGCGCCTTTCTGACTAAAACGCCTACCCTTGCTCTTGTTGGTCCATTCAAATCAGAGTCAAAGTTTGAGAAGGTGTTAATTAAATGATCAATGTTGCTGTTTTAGGTGCTCGTGGTCGTATGGGCTCAGAGGTTGTTAAAGCTGTCGAAGCAGCTGATGGCTTAGCACTTGTTGCAGCACTTGATTTGGGGGATTCATTAGAGCAACTTAAGGGATCTGCCGCTAACGTTGTCGTGGATTTCACGACGCCAGATAGTGTTATGGCTAATCTAGAGTTTTTAATTAGCAATGGAATTAATGTTGTAGTTGGTACAACAGGATTTGATGATGCAAAGCTAGCTACAGTTAATGCGTGGCTTGCTAAGAACCCATCAGTTGGCGTTTTGATCGCTCCTAACTTTGCAATCGGTGCGGTATTAATGATGGAGTTCGCAGCCAAGGCGGCACGTTACTTTGAATCTGCTGAAATTATCGAACTCCATCACCCTGCAAAGGTTGATGCACCATCGGGAACTGCGGCACGCACAGCTGAATTGATCGCTGCTGCTCGTAATGAAGCAGGTCTTGGCGCGATGCCAGATGCAACAACAACAGCACTAGATGGTGCACGTGGTGCAGTGGTTGGAGGAATTCCAGTGCATTCTGTTCGGGCACGTGGATTGGTAGCCCACCAAGAAGTTTTGTTTGGCGGATTAGGGGAGACTTTAACGATTCGTCACGATTCAATTGACCGTGCAGGATTTATGCCAGGAGTTATTCTTGGTGTACGTAAAGTAGTTAACACACCAGGCCTAACCCATGGCCTCGACAAGTTCATGTAAGGAGCTAGCAATGTCTAAAGATCAAATCATTATGTATGGTGCCGATTGGTGCGGAGATTGCCGTCGCTCAAAGCGTCTATTCGAAGAACTCAATGTTGAATACACATTGATCGATACTGATGCAGATGTAACCGCCGCTGACAAGGTAATCGAAATTAATGGCGGAGCTAAGTCAATTCCGGTGATTGTTTTCTCCGATGGAACTCACTTGACTGAGCCATCTGATAATGATCTGAAGGCAAAACTTCAATCTTTAGGAATTATCTAAAGCCAGTTGTAGACCGCAGCTGATGAAACAGCTGCGGAAAGCACAACAACTGGAAATGGTGCCTTAAGCAACAGTGCCGCAATTGCAACGCATAAGCCAACCAAACGTTGGTCAATCATGAGTTGGGTTTTTTGAGAAAAACTCTGAACTGCAACCAGAGCGCTGAGCAGTGCAATTGGAATGAATGCGTTGATTCTTTGAATCTTTGGGTGCGAGAGCCAGCGTTCGGGAACTGAGTGCCCAGAATACTTCAGTAAAAAAGCAACCAGGCTGGTTCCAAGGGTTGCTGCCCACAGCGTTGTCATAGTCTGGATACTCATCGCTTTAACCCAACTGCAATTGCGATAAAGGCGGTTGCAATAATCGGTAATCCCGCTGGAAGAATTGGGGTCATTGCAATTGCAAAGATCGCACAACCAATGGCTAGTGCGCGTTCAAAATTTCCTGTTAATCGAGGCCATACAAGTCCCAAAAATGCAGCGGGAACGGCGGAATCTAAACCAAAAGCTCGCACATCTCCCATAGCTTGAGCACCTAATGCACCCGCTAAAGTAAAGAGATTCCAGAACACAAATACACCAATTCCTGTGTACCAAAAACCTTTTCGCATCGCATCTACGCCGCGTTGCTCTTGTCCAAGTGCAACACCTGTTGACTCATCAATTGTTATTTGCGCAGCAATGACTCGCTTTATTCCTTTTACTTGTAAACGCGGAGCCATAATTACTCCATATAAAGCATTTCGTACTCCAAGCAATGATGCAGTGGCGATTCCACTTATTGCAGAACCTCCTGCACCGATTACACCAATAACTGCAAATTGAGATGCTCCTGAAAATGTCAGTAAAGATAGAAGGCAACTTTGGAGAACGGTGAAACCATTGGCAACGGCTGCCGCCCCAAAAGCCACCCCATAAGCGCCAACAGTGATGGAAACACTCATGGAGTCCCTAAAAGTGGTGGAGGCAACTTTGGACACGCGGCTATTGTGCCGTATAAATCCGAGAGTCGATAGGGGCGCATAGATAGGGTGCCACCATGAGTGACGAGATTATTTACCGCGATGATGTAACTGTTGAGTTGGTTAAATCCAGTGCAAGTGATGCCGATGTTATTTGGGCGGCACGTGTGTCTACAGCTGGAGAACAATCAATGGATGAGATCGGTGAAGATCCTGCACGTTCTGCTGGATTAATCAATTATCTTGCACGTGAACGCCACGGCTCACCATTTGAGCACACATCAATGACCTTCTTTGTCTCTGCACCAATTTTTGTCTTCCGCGAATTTATGCGCCATCGAATCGCCTCATACAATGAAGAAAGTGGACGCTATCGCGAACTCAAGCCGGTCTTTTACATTCCATCTGTAGAGCGAAAGTTGATTCAAGTTGGAAAAACTGGTGCTTACACATTTGTAGATGGTACTAAGGAACAATTCGATGTCACCGTTGAATCGATGAAGCTTGCTTACATCGCAGCCTATGACAGTTATAAGAAGATGTTGGATGCGGGCGTTGCGCGCGAGGTAGCTCGTGCAGTTTTGCCTGTTGCTACTTATTCATCGATGTATGTGACTATGAATGCTCGAGCATTGATGAACTTTTTATCCCTTCGAACCGCTCGCGAAGGCTCTCACTTTCCAAGCTATCCTCAGCGCGAAATTGAGATGGTGGCAGAGAAAATGGAAGCGGAATTTGCGAAATTAATGCCACTTACATACGGTGCCTTTGAAAAGTCTGGACGAATAGCCCCTTAATACGGGTAGAGTTCGACACATGACAACACCTGCTCCATTTGGACGTCTTCTGACGGCGATGGTCACACCCTTCACAAAAGAGGGGGCGATCGACTGGGCTGGAGTTGAAACCATTGCAGCACACCTGGTGGCTACTGGGCACGATGGAATTGTTGTTAACGGAACCACCGGTGAAGCTCCAACCACAAAATCTTCGGAGAAAGAAGAGATCATTCGTGTAGTTCGAAATACCGTTGGATCCAAGATTAAAGTTTTGTCTGGTGCTGGTGATAATGAAACCGAGTACTCAATTAATCAAGCAAAGCGGACTGAAAAAGCAGGCGCAGATGGCTTACTAGTTGTTACCCCTTATTACAACAAGCCACCACAAGCTGGAATCGAGGCTCACTTCCGCGCAGTTGCTGATGCAACAGATCTTCCAATGATGATGTATGACATTCCAGGGCGTACCGGTGTTCCAATCGAACCTGACACAATCGTTCGTTTGGCAGAACACCCCAAGATTGTTGCACTCAAGGATGCAAAGGGCGATGTCGCCTCAACCTCGTGGGTGATTAAGCGTTGTGGAATACCTGTGTATTCAGGTGATGACATTCTTAATTTGCCGCTGTTATCTGTTGGTGCGGTTGGTTTTGTATCTGTATGTGGACACACCGTTGGAAAAGATTTGCGTGAACTTCTCGATACTTGGTTTGCCGGAAACTCAGTACGAGCACTCGAGATTCATCAAAAACTCCTACCTGTGTACACCGGAACTTTCCGTACACAAGGTGCGATTCTTACCAAAGCTGCACTTACTCTTATGGGCCTACCAGGTGGCCACACTCGTCTTCCTCTAGTCGATGCTACCGATGCACAGATTGCGCAACTGCGTGAAGATCTTCGTGCCGGTGGCGTTGCAGTTAACTAATGAATCACCCACATCCCAACTTAAGTACTCCGCCGAAGTTAGTCGATGGTGGCTTACGTATCGTTGCACTTGGCGGCTTAACTGAAATTGGCCGCAACATGACGGTATTTGAATACAAATCAAAGCTGCTCATTGTCGATTGCGGAGTCCTTTTCCCAGAGGATACACAACCTGGAATTGATCTGATTTTGCCCGATTTTTCATACATCCGAGAACGTTTACAGGATGTCATTGGTATTTTCCTTACTCATGGACATGAAGACCACATAGGTGCTGTTCCATATCTGTTGCGCGAACGTGGTGACATTGCAATTTATGGATCAGCCTTGACTCTTGCATTGATAACAGCGAAGTTGAAGGAGCACCGCATAACTCCGCTAACTCGCGAGGTTCGCGAAGGTGGCACGGAAGATGTCGGACCTTTCACCTTGGAGTTTGTTGCGGTCAACCATTCAATACCAGATGCTTTAGCGGTGGTAATTAATACTGATGCAGGTCGTGTACTTGCAACTGGTGATTTTAAAATGGATCAAATGCCGCTAGATGGTCGAATTACAGATTTGCGGACATTTGCACGTCTTGGAGAACAAGGCGTCGATCTCTTTATGGTGGATTCAACTAACGCTGATATCCCTGGCTTTACTCCATCAGAGCGTGAAATCATGCCTGCGCTCAACAGAGTTATCTCATCGACTAAGCGCCGTGTGATTGTTGCATCATTTTCTTCACATGTGCACCGAGTTCAACAAGTAATTGATATCGCAGCTCAGCATGGACGCAAGGTTGTATTTATTGGTCGTTCAATGGTTCGCAATATGAAAATTGCTGAAGATATGGGTTACCTACATGTCCCAGCTGATCTAGTGCTCGATGCAAAGGATCTTGATCAGTACGATGACAATGTTGTATTGGTCTGTACTGGTTCGCAGGGTGAACCCATGGCGGCATTATCGCGCATGGCCAATGGTGATCACCAAATACGAGTCGGCGAGGGCGATACTGTAATTTTGGCTTCCTCGTTAATTCCAGGTAATGAAAACTCAGTGTTTAGAGTAATTAATGAGCTCACTCGTTTTGGAGCAAAGGTCGTTCATAAAGCAAATGCGATGGTTCACGTTTCAGGCCACGCTGCAGCGGGCGAGTTGCTGTACTGTTACAACATCGTAAAACCAAAGTATGTGATGCCAATCCATGGTGAATGGCGACATATGAAAGCAAATGCAGAACTTGCAATTCAATCTGGAGTGCCAAGAGGCAACACTTTTATCGTCGATAATGGAGTTGTAATCGATTTAGTAAATCATGAGGCAGAGGTTGTTGGAGCGATTCCGGTTGGATTTGTCTTTGTTGATGGGCAGAGCATCGGTGACATTACCGAGAGTTCATTGAAGGATCGCCGAATTCTTGGTGAAGAAGGCTTTATTTCTTGTGTTGTCGTGATCGATTCGCAAAGCGGGAAAATTGTTGCCGGTCCAGATATTCATGCTCGTGGATTTAATGAGGATGCAGCAATGTTTGATGAGGTTAAGATGAGAATTGAGAAAGCACTTGCTACTGCAGTTGCTGATGGTAATAACGGCACCCATCAGCTATCGCAGATTGTAAGAAAAACTATTGGTGGATGGGTCGGAGGCGAGCATCGCAGGAAGCCGATGATTGTCCCTGTCGTTATTGAAGTTTAAAGAACGGCGCGCCTAGTAGGTTCTAAATTGTTCACCCTTTACGATCGTGAGTGTGGCTAAAAGAAAAAAGGCGAAAAGTAAGACTGGAGCTGTAGGTGGTGCTCTAGGTCGAGGCCTTGCATCTGTTTGGCGTTTTATTGCAAAATCTTTTGGAAGTAGTGTTCGTTTTCTGGCGCGTGGAGCACGTGATTTAGATCCTGCTCATCAACGAGATGGAATCGCATTCCTGATTTTGATTCTTGCGCTAATTGCAACAGCTGGAACATGGTTCAATACAGATAACCTTGTAGGCCGCACGGTGCATTCAGTTATATACGGTGGATTTGGCCGCGTTGGTTTCTTTGCTCCTCTTGTTCTGATCTACTTTGCCTTCCGATTGTTCAGAGTTCCAGAGGATTCGAAGTCAACTGGTCGCATAATCGTCGGAACTTTTGCACTATTGCTCTCAACTACAGGATTGGCACATCTGCTGAATGGTTCTGTTGGAACCGGTGCAACTGCGATGCGTCATGGTGGTGGATGGCTGGGCTACGGTGTAACAACTCCACTTGTTGGGCTTATGACATCTGTTTTGACATATCCAATTTTATTTATTCTCTTTATCTTCGGGGTGTTAGTAATTACAGCTACCCCTGTCAATGAAGTTTTCACAAAAATTGCATCGGTAAGTAGTTGGCTATGGTCAAAGCGACCAGAGCGTACCGAAAAGGTTGAAGAAGAGTTTGAGGTAACTGACACTCCTCCCTTTGAATCACCAGTAGTAGCAGCTTGGAACTCTCCTGTTGATGAAGAAGAGGAGGGGCTTGATGAGGAAAGTTTTGATGATGAGTTCCCCGTCGAAGAGTCGATTCCGGAGATCACACATGGCAATGAGAGCACTGTGGCGGTCAAGCGGCCAGAACAACTGCTCTTAACTTCAGATGTGAAGTATGAATTACCAGGTGCTGATCTATTGCGGACTGGACCTGCAGCCAAGGCAAAGAGCAAGGCAAATGATCTTGTTGTTGCAGCCTTGACTGAGGTTTTCTTGCAGTTTGATATTGATGCAAGGGTGACCGGTTTTATGCGTGGTCCAACGGTTACACGTTACGAGGTTGAACTTGGCAACGCTGTGAAGGTAGAGCGAATAACCGCGCTTGCAAAGAATATTTCCTATGCGGTAGCAAGTAGCGATGTTCGAATACTTTCTCCGATTCCGGGCAAATCTGCGGTCGGAATTGAAATCCCAAATACAGATCGCGAGATAGTCGCATTAGGTGATGTTTTGCGCTCAACAGTTGCTGGTCAAGATTTACATCCCATGCTTGTCGCCCTTGGTAAGGATGTGGAAGGTAACTTTGTCTGCGCCAACCTTGCCAAAATGCCGCACCTTTTAGTTGCGGGAGCAACCGGTGCGGGTAAATCCTCAATGATTAATGCAATGATTACCTCAATTTTAATGCGAGCAACTCCAGATGATGTTCGATTAGTGTTGATTGATCCCAAGCGGGTTGAACTCAATGCTTATGAAGGTATTCCACATTTGATTACACCGATTATCACTAATCCTAAAAAAGCTGCAGATGCACTTACCTGGGTAGTACGAGAGATGGATCTTCGTTACGAGGATCTATCTACCTTTGGATTTAGACATATTGATGATTTCAATAAAGCGGTTCGTGCAGGAAAGGTAATAGTTCCCGAAGGTAGCGATCGAACGGTAGAGCCATACCCATACCTATTAGTAATTATTGATGAACTCGCAGACCTCATGATGGTTGCAGCCAAAGAGGTTGAAGAATCAGTAGTTCGCATTACACAGCTTGCTCGTTCTGCAGGAATTCACTTAGTTCTTGCAACACAACGTCCATCAGTAGATGTTGTAACCGGATTGATCAAAGCAAATGTTCCATCACGTCTTTCCTTTGCAACTAGCTCTCTTGCCGATAGTCGCGTGATTTTAGATAGCCCAGGTGCAGAAAAGCTGGTCGGTCAAGGAGATGCTTTGTTTATCCCTATGGGGGCAAGCCGCACCATAAGAATTCAAGGCGCATATGTATCAGAACGTGAAATAGAAGCGGTAACAACTCATGTTAAGAAGCAGCTAAAACCGCGCTATCGTGATGATGTAACCACTCCTGTTAACCAAATCAAGTTGGTTGATAAAGAGATCGGCGATGATCTAGATATTTTGTGCCAAGCAGTAGAACTAGTGGTAGGCACTCAGTTTGGATCAACTTCGATGTTGCAAAGAAAGTTGCGCGTTGGTTTTGCAAAAGCCGGTCGCTTGATGGACCTGATGGAGTCTCGCGGAATCGTCGGACCCTCTGAAGGATCTAAAGCTCGCACTGTGTTGGTAAAGCCCGATGAACTCGACTCAGTGCTAGCAACGCTTCGCGACTATTAACATCGAGTGAACTAAGCGTGAAGGGGTAGGGTTCACCCCTCTCACTCACACCCTTCACTAGTCACCCTGACCCCTTGCGACTTACACTATTGACCTACCAGAACGCCGTATTGAGGTTTATAAATGTCACTTGGATCCATGATTACTAAGGCGCGCAAGGATGCTGGCCTTAGCATCGATGATCTGTCGGCAGCCACAAACATTCGTGGTCATCTGCTGCGACAAATGGAGTCAGATAATTTTACGCAATGTGGTGGGGAAACTTACGCTCGTGGGCACCTAAGAAATCTTGCTGTTAAGTTAAATGTAGACCCTCAAATATTTATAACAGCTTTTGAAGATGAGCAGATGCAAGTTGATCGTTCTATGCAGGATCTGTTAGTTGAGAACAATGTGATGCGTGAACCAGGCCAGGCTCGAAAAGTTTCCTGGAAAGTCTTAGTTACAATCTCTATCTCAACCTTGGTAATCGCAGGGCTTGCACAAATTATTGTTTCAAATGATTCCAATACTGATATACCTGTAGCCCAAGAAGAAACTACGGCACCTTCAGCTTCACTCCAACCGACGGCAGAGCCAACTGAGGTTGTTGAGAAAGTACCAACAGATGAAGCAACGATTTCTACCGGCCTCGGAGTTGAAGTTGTGATTACCGCAACTCGAGCCAAGAGTTGGCTCTTTGTCTCAGATGCAAATGGTCGGGTCTTGTTTAGTGGCCAGATTTCCAAGGGTGTAACAAAAACCTTTACAAGTGAGGAACAGCTAAATCTTAAAATTGGCAATGCAGGTGGCGTAGATTTAACGGTAAATGGCACACAGGTGGATCAATTAGGTATCGATGGTCAGGTTGTTAGCGTGTCGTACGGAGTAGATTCTTAATCTCTCTTGGCACTGTAAGATTGTGCAAATGAAGCGCACCGTTGCAGTTGTCACTTTAGGGTGTGCACGAAATGAAGTTGATTCCGAGGAACTTGCCGGCCGCTTAGCTGCCGATGGCTGGACACTGGTCGATGATGTTGAATCTGCAGAAGTTGCTCTTGTAAATACCTGCGGCTTTATCGAATCTGCAAAAAAAGATTCTGTCGATGCCTTACTGGAGGCCAATTCGCTTAAAGGGCATGGAACTACGCGCGCGGTAGTTGCTGTTGGGTGTATGGCTGAGCGATATGGAAATGAACTTGCAGAAGCTCTTCCTGAGGCGGATGCAATTCTGGGTTTTGATGATTACAAAGATATCTCGGCGCGTTTGCAATCGATTATTGCTGGTGAATCTCATAAGGCACATGTTCCTCGTGATCGCCGTGCATTGCTTCCTATTGCACCTGCCGAGCGAGCAGATGCCCGACAGGAAGAAGAGTTCTCGCGCAAACGTTTAGGTAACGCTCCTTGGGCACCACTGAAAATTGCATCTGGTTGCGACAGACGATGTTCTTTTTGTGCGATTCCATACTTTCGCGGCTCATTTATTTCCAGACGCCCAACTGAAATTATTGCCGAGGCTCGTTGGCTAGCAGACAATGGCGTCTCTGAGATGTTCCTTGTAAGTGAGAACACGACTTCCTACGGAAAAGATCTTGGGGATCTTCAATTAATGGAGAAGATTCTGCCTGAAATTGCAGTCCTTCCTGGTGTGGAGCGTGTGCGTCTGTCATATCTGCAGCCTGCCGAGATGCGCCCAACTTTACTACAAGCAATGATTGCTACCGATAAAACTGCGCCGTACTTTGATTTATCTTTCCAGCACACCAGTCCAACTGTTTTGCGCAGAATGCGCCGCTTTGGAGATACTGAAAAGTTCTTACACTTAATCAGTCAGATCCGCGCACTGTCTCCTGAGGCGGGTATTCGATCTAACTTTATCGTTGGCTTTCCAGGTGAAACTCAAGCCGATTTTGATGATCTGGCAAACTTCATTACACAGGCCAAATTAGATGCGGTTGGAGTTTTTGGTTATTCCGATGAGGATAACACCGAAGCACTCAACTTAACTGAGAAGGTTGATGCTGATGTGATTGCACAGCGTGTAGAGGCCCTGTCTTCATTGGCAGATGAGATGGTTTCCTTACGTGCCCAGGCTCGAATCGGAGAAACGATTCGAGTTTTAATTGAGGATGAGCAGCTTCAAGAGGGCCGAGCTGCCCACCAAGGCCCTGAGGTCGATGGAACAACAACCTTTATAGGCACTGATTTTAAAGTTGGGCAGTATGTTGACGCCGTGGTAATTGATTCAATGGGTGCCGATTTGGTGGCTAAGCCATTATGAACATACCGACTTTCATAACCCCTAATTTCATCACCGTCATGCGACTAGTTTTTGTTCCAGTCGGTGCTTACACACTTTTTAAAAATGGTGGAGATGACACCACTTGGCAGTACATCTCATGGTGTGTTTTCTTTGCTCTGGGTATGTCAGATGTAGTAGATGGTAAGTTGGCCAGAAGCCGTGGAACGATCACCGAGTTTGGAAAGTTCCTCGATCCAGTCGCTGACAAGTTCATGATCGGTACCGCGATGGTTTCTCTTTCTATACTGGGACGCATGCCATGGTGGATAACGATTGTGATTTTGAGTCGTGAAATTGGAATTACAATTTTTAGATTAGCGGTCATCAAGCGTGGAGTTATTCCAGCTAACCGTGGCGGCAAGATTAAAGCCATGATGCAAGGTTTTGGGGTTGGTTTTTATGTTTTACCGCTAGATGAAAGCCTGTATTGGTTCCGTGATGGGTTTATGTACATAGCTATTGTGCTCACTATCTATACTGGTGTGTACTATGTAAAGTCAGCCCTAACACATAAATCATGATCAATAAGGCTTAGGGTAGAAGAGAGAGGTTTGATGGCGCTTCCAAAAGAGATTCTTGGCTTTGCGGCTGAGATCGTTGAACACCTGCGCCAACGTGGTGAAACAATTAGCACCGCAGAGTCTTTAACTGCTGGTGCGGTAAGTTCAGCGATTGTGACAATCTCTGGCGCATCTGATGTTTTTGTTGGGGGAGTAACCGCTTACCGCGATGAGATTAAAACCTCTCATTTAGGTGTAGATCCATCCATTATTGAAAAGCACACTGTCATTAGCGAAGAGGTTGCCGTCGCAATGGCTAAGGGTGCAATTAAATCCTTTGGAACAACATGGGCGATCGGAACAACAGGAGTTGCCGGCCCTAACCCGCTTGATGGACACCCAGTAGGCGCAGTGTGGGTTGCCATAGAAGGCCCAATAAGCCAGAGCATTGAACTTTCCTTGTCAGGTGAACGTGAATCTGTACGAAACGCAGCCACATCGAGCGCGATTGCCACCTTTGCGCGTATCCTTAGACATCGACCATAAAGATTAGATAGAAAGTTCGACAGGACGGGAGGAAATGACAATGGTTCTAGTTCGTGAAGCTGTTGGACAAACCCTTCGTGCTGCTCGTACATCTCAAGGTCGTACCTTGCGTGATGTTGCCCGCGATGCCCGTGTCTCGCTTGGTTACCTATCTGAGGTTGAGCGCGGTCAAAAAGAGGCTTCATCAGAACTTCTCAACGCGATCTGCACAGCGTTAGGTCTTTCACTGTCAGGTGTTTTTGCGCAGGTTGCATCAGAGCTCAAGAGCCGTGAGGGCGTCACTCTCACTGTTGTCGATGCCGCTTAATAAGTACGCGCCACAAGTAGCAACTCACCGCCGTACACAAAACGCAATCCTTGAAGCAACTAAAGAGTTGATTGTAAGTACTGGGCTGAAAAAAATGTCAATGATTGAGATTGCCGATGTGTCACAGGTTTCTCGTGCAACTTTGTATAACCATTATCGCGACAAAGATAGTGTTCTGCTTGCTCTATGCGAATCTGAATTAGCTCGATTAGTAAAAATTGCACAGAATGCACCAGATGCAACATCAGCCCTTGAGCAGATTTCAGTTCAAGTCTCATCTGATCCGGCATTAGCCGCTATGCGGGTTCAAGATCCAGATCAATTGGCATTAGCGTTAACCCGGCAGGATGATTATTTGTGGAAAGCTTTTGCAGTTGCACTTAATCATCTATTGGGCGAAGAAAAAAGTGCACTAGCGCTTCGTTGGCTCTTGGGGCAGGCGCTCCATCCGATTAATGCACAACAATCTCGCGCGCAAGCAGAAGCTATTACCGGCATTGCGAATCTCTGATCTTCGCGAACGAATTGCCTTGTCATTTGGGGATTCTTGGGCCGCTTCATTTTCTTCAGACATCGCCCTATCTGAATTAGGAAGTAAAAGTGTTAATGAAGCGCTCGCGGCAGGATTTGAGCCCGATGTCATTTGGAAAGCGGTCTGCAAGGCCCACCCAACAGAGACTGAAAAATACAAGTACTGATGCCAATTATTGCTCACCAATTTACTGAAGATCTCAAAAAGCCTGCCTTAGTTTTGGTCCATGGCTTAGGTTCTGCTGGAACAATCTGGAAAAGTTTGATCCCACAATTGATTAAGCACTTTACTGTGTATGCCGTTGATCTTCCGGGCCATGGCATAGCACCGATTGACCCCGATGAAAAGGTTGATCCA
This sequence comes from Actinomycetales bacterium, assembly GCA_018970885.1. Classification (GTDB taxonomy): domain Bacteria; phylum Actinomycetota; class Actinomycetes; order Nanopelagicales; family Nanopelagicaceae; genus Planktophila. Next base: position 6,617 of record JAGWVL010000005.1, on the reverse strand, counting down.
CACTCACTTGCCGTTGCGATTGTTGATGAAATGAGCAAGACCCATGGGATTCAACAGATGCATGTAGCTGGAAACTCTTTAGGTGGTTGGATCGCTCTTGAAATGGGAGCGGTTGCACCAGATAAGGTAAAAAGTATTACAGCCCTTGCTCCCGCTGGACTTTGGCAGGCAGCACCGATGGGTAAGTTTCCACCGAGTTTACTTGCTCGGTATCTTGCGAAAATATCGCAGCACTTTATGCGGACTGCTTATCACCTGCCACCACTTAAGGCGATTGGTTATAAGAAGATAACCCACCTGTGGCGAGAGTTAAGTTTTGAAACTTGTCGCGATTCAGTGTTAGCGATGGCAAACTCAACGGGTTACATGCCACTGTGGAATGGGCTGCGTGGACGAAAGTTTAGCTCCTATGTGCCAGAAGCAGTCGATGTGTCAATCATCTTTGGTGATTACGATTTAACGCTGCCGGAAGAGATTGCTCAGGAAAAAGAGGTTGCACCGCACCATTCTCATTGGGTAGTGGTTGATAATTGTGCACATGTGATTATGTGGAACTATCCTGATATGACAGTTGATTTTATTAAAAGAACAGCAAAGGTTGCCTAGTGCTCACCCCCCTGGCTCTTCCGTGAGGGGTCATTTGAGGGTCTAGGCGGCTAGGGGCGCTCATTTCCTCTTGGGCGACACGAGCCTTTCTTGTCAGTGGCGCTTGATACCTTTCGAACAGATGTTCGGATAGAATTATCTCGTAAAGCCAGAGCGGTTCCAACCTCCGCGTATAGCTCTTCTCCACACTCGTTGTGGGGATTCTGTACTCCGTCGTTGGGTCTCCGTACCTTCTGGGCCGACACCAAACGGCTCTGCACACTGCAGGACGTTCTATCGAAAGGAATGTAAGTGGCTACTGAAAAAAGCAATAAAGCCAATGATGCAGCACAAGACAAAGCCAACAGCGAACGCAATAAAGCGTTAGACACAGCCCTAGCCCAGATCGAACGTCAATTTGGTAAGGGCGCAGTTATGAAGATGTCAGAGCGACAAAACACTGTTATCGAAGTTATTCCAACAGGTTCAATCGCACTCGACATTGCTCTTGGAATTGGTGGACTCCCACGAGGCCGTGTTGTAGAGATTTACGGACCAGAATCATCAGGTAAGACAACTTTGACATTGCACGCAATTGCAAATGCGCAAAAGGCTGGCGGAATCTGCGCCTTCATCGATGCAGAGCATGCATTTGATTCAGAGTATGCAAAGAAGCTTGGTGTAGATATTGATGCACTACTTGTTTCACAGCCAGATACGGGTGAGCAAGCACTTGAAATTATGGACATGCTTGTTCGTTCAGGTGCACTTGACCTGGTTGTGGTTGACTCAGTTGCAGCACTTGTTCCACGTGCTGAGATTGAAGGTGAGATGGGTGACTCACACATGGGTCTACAAGCTCGTTTGATGTCACAGGCGCTTCGTAAAATTACAGGTGCGCTTCACCAATCAAAGACAACAGCGATCTTTATCAACCAGCTCCGTGACAAGATCGGTGTCTTCTTTGGCTCCCCTGAGACAACAACTGGTGGTAAGGCGCTTAAGTTCTACGCCTCTGTTCGTCTAGATATCCGTCGTATTGAAACTTTAAAGGATGGTCAAGAATCTGTTGGCAACCGTACCCGTGTGAAGGTAGTTAAGAACAAGATGGCTCCACCTTTCAAGCAGGCCGAATTTGACATCATCTACGGCACAGGTATCTCACGTGAAGGCTCATTGATCGACATGGGTGTAGATATCGGAATCGTTAAGAAGTCCGGTGCTTGGTACACATACGAGGCGGATCAACTTGGGCAAGGTAAGGAAAATGCACGTGCATTCCTTCTTGATAACCCAGATCTAGCAAATGATATTGAGAACAAGATCCGTGAACACTTTGTACCGGTTGAGGTTGATCCAGCGCTCGTTGCTGCGATCGATGAGGCCGCCGCAGAGGTGGATTTCTAAACTTCGATGCTTGAGTACCTCAAGGTTGACCAGGAGGCTGACCCTTACTCAATCGCAAACACCATCGCATTAAATGCTTTGGTTGCGCGAGCCAAGAGTAAGGGTGAGCTACTGGCACACCTTAAAAAGCGGGGGGTCGAGGATGATGTTGCCAATGCAACTGTTTTTAGACTTCAAGAAAAAGGGTTAATCAACGACTCAGAGTTTGCCAAGGCGTGGACCCAATCCCGTCATACCTCCAAAAAGTTATCCAAGCGAATCATCGCTGGCGAACTTCGCAGTAGGGGAGTAGATCAACAAAGCATTGATGAAGCACTCGATGAGATTGATGATGAGTCTGAGTACCGCACCGCATTTTCATTAGCGATGCGTAAGTACAGCACGATGAACCGTCTCGAGCCAGAGGTTCAAATTCGAAGAGTTCAATCTCTGCTCCAGCGAAAAGGGTTTTCCTTTTCAACTATTTCGCGGGTTATTCGCGAGTTAGGTATTCAGTCAGACGAGCAGCGGTAGCAACTACTGCAGCGGCATGAATGCGGCCTGGTTGACGTCCTAGACGTTCGATCGGGCCGCTAATGCTTACAGCGGCAATTACCTTTCCATTTGGTGCACGAACAGGTGCAGATACAGATGCAACACCCGCTTCACGTTCACCAACAGATTGTGCCCAACCGCGACGTCGATCTGCCGATAGTTGAGCGGCGGTAAAGCGTGCATTTGTTAAACCGCGATGAATCTTCTCTGAATCCTCCCAGGCCAACAAAATTTGTGCAGCAGAGCCTGCCTGCATAGTCAGAGCCGCTCCTACTGGAACAGAGTCGCGCAGACCGGAAAGACGTTCGGCTACCGCAACACAGATACGCAAATCACCTTGGCGACGGTACAGCTGAGCACTTTCTCCAGTTGCATCACGTAAGGCAGAGAGCGCAGGGCCAGCCGCTGCTAGCAACCGATCCTCGCCAGCGGCGGCATCCAGTTCGCCAGAGCGTGGACCTAAGACAAAACGCCCCGCTAAATCGCGGGTAACTAAGCGATGAAACTCAAGTGCAACCGCTAAGCGGTGCGCGGTAGGACGAGCGATACCGGTTGCTGCGACAAGTTCTGCAAGTGAGTGTGGGCCGGCTTCGAGGGTGCTCAAAATTGCCACCGCTTTGTCTAAAACGCCAACTCCGCTATTATTTCTGTTCACAGAGTGATATTAACATCTCATTATCTGATACTGCAACTTGGGTACACAAAAGGAGCAAGACACCGTGGGTAAAACCTTAGCCGAGAAGATTTGGGCAGAGCATGTGGTTCGTCAAGCAAATGGCGAACCAGATCTGATCTACATCGATCTTCACTTAATCCACGAGGTAACCAGCCCACAAGCTTTTGATGGTTTGCGTCTGGCCGGCCGCCGGGTGCGTCGTCCAGATCTGACTATTGCAACAGAAGATCACAACGTTCCAACACTCAATATCGATAAGCCAATCGCCGATCCCGTTTCAAAGTTGCAGGTAGATACCTTGCGTGCAAACTGTGCAGAGTTCGGGATTCGCATTCACTCATTGGGTGATAAGGACCAAGGAGTAGTTCACGTTGTTGGGCCTCAACTTGGGATTACTCAACCAGGTATGACAATAGTTTGTGGAGATTCACATACATCCACACACGGTGCATTTGGTGCACTTGCATTTGGAATTGGAACCTCAGAAGTTGAGCATGTATTAGCAACACAAACCTTGCCGCTACAGCGTCCTAAGACTATGGCGATCAATGTCGAAGGAACACTTAAGCCTGGCGTCACATCAAAGGACATCATCCTGGCGATCATCGCAAAGATTGGTACCGGCGGAGGACAGGGATATGTCATTGAATACCGCGGAAGTGCAATCCGTGCGCTGTCAATGGAGTCTCGCATGACTGTGTGCAACATGTCTATCGAAGCTGGTGCTCGCGCAGGATTAATCGCTCCAGATCAAACCACCTTTGATTACATTAAGGGCAAGCCACATGCACCAGAAGATTTCGATGCAGCGGTTGAATACTGGAAAACCTTGTTTACCGATACTGATGCGAAATTTGATGCTGAAGTTAATCTCAACGCCGATGAGCTAGAGCCTTTTGTTACTTGGGGAACTAACCCAGGCCAGGGACTCCCATTAAATGCTGTCGTTCCTAACCCAGCTGATTTTGCAGACTCTGAACAGCGTACAGCTGCAGAACGAGCACTTGTCTACATGGGCCTGGAAGCCGGAACACCTTTGAAAAAGATAGCGATTGACACTGTTTTCTTGGGCTCCTGTACCAATGGTCGTATTGAGGATTTGCGTGCAGCTGCAGAAATCTTGAAGGGAAAGAAGATCGCTTCCACGCTTCGCATGTTGGTAGTTCCAGGATCTGCTCGAGTTCGTCTTGAAGCAGAGGCTGAAGGTTTAGATAAGGTCTTTCTTGATGCAGGAGCTGAGTGGCGAAACGCCGGATGTTCAATGTGCCTTGGTATGAACCCAGATCAGTTAGCTGTCGGAGAGCGATCAGCATCAACATCAAACCGTAACTTTGAAGGACGTCAAGGTAAGGGCGGTCGAACCCACTTGGTAAGTCCACTTGTCGCAGCTGCAACCGCATTGCGTGGAACCCTCTCATCACCTGCGGATCTGTAAGGAGCAAGTAACTATGGAAAAATTCATTACCCATGTAGGAACAGGTGTTCCACTACGTCGCAGCAATGTTGATACAGATCAGATCATTCCCGCGGTTTACTTGAAGCGTGTTACACGAAGCGGATTTGAGGACGGGCTGTTTGCTGCTTGGCGCAATGATCCAGAGTTTGTTTTGAACCAACCTCAATTTAAGGGTGCGACGGTTCTAGTAGCGGGCGCAGATTTTGGAACGGGTTCATCTCGAGAGCACGCTGTATGGGCGCTTCAAAACTATGGCTTCAAGGTAGTTATTTCGAGCCGTTTTGCAGATATTTTCCGTGGAAACTCGCTCAAGGGTGGTTTGCTCACAATTATTTTGGAACAAGCAGAGGTAGAGGCGATGTGGGAGGCGATTGAAGCCGCTCCTGCAACGCCAATTACGATTAACCTAGAAGAGCGCACCGTGTCATACGCAGGGAAGAGCCTGCCATTTGCAATCGATGATTACACCCGTTGGCGATTAATGGAAGGTCTAGATGACATCGGTCTGACCTTGAAACAGACTGATTTCATTGATTCTTTTGAGAAAAAGCGCCCTGCCTACAAACCTGCAACCCTTCCAATTCGTTCATAAGCAGCTTAAAACAAGCGTAAAACAGCGGTTTTGGAGCGGATTAATCACCAATCTGCTCAACTCTCAATCTGTGATTTAGGGTTTTCTACGCATAAAAATTGATGTTTTTTGGATTTTGACTGTAATAAAAAATTGCGACACGCGCGATTCAATAGCGTATTCAACTGTTATTTGCGCGTAAGTTTATGAGCACGTTAAGCAGTTGCTTAACATTTACGCGTAAATAAGGGGATTTCAATGAATAAGGCCCAATTCATTGCTGCGTTAGCACCACACTTCAACGACAGCAAGAAGGAAGCAGCTCACGCTGTAGATATCGTTTTTGACACAATCGTTCGCAACCTTTCAAAGGGCGAAGATGTAATGATCAACGATTTCGGTAAGTTCAAGAAGGTTGACCGCAAGGCTCGTATGGGACGTAACCCATTCACCGGCGAGACAATCAAGATCAAGGCATCAAAGAAGGCTCGCTTCCTACCTGCAAAGGCGCTCAAGGAAGTTATCTCAGGAGATCGCAAGCTACCTCCTGCACCAAAGCCTGAGCCAAAGGTTGTTGTAAAGCCTGCAGCTAAGAAGGCTGCTCCAAAGAAGGCTGCAAAGAAGTCAGCTAAGAAGGCTGCTCCAAAGAAGGCGGCTAAGAAGTCACCTGCTAAGAAGAAGCCAGCAGCGAAGAAGGTCGTAAAGAAGGCTAAGAAGAAGTAATTCTTTTTACTGTAAAAAACGGGGTCAGCTAATGCTGGCCCCGTTTTTGCATCCCCAGCACTACTATTAATTCCATGACGGAGTACAAGGTTTCCTACGCTCCTCCAACGGGTAAACCTCTTGGCACAAATCTCACCTTCAAAATCTGCACCAAAATTGTTATCCCACTTTTAAATGCCGTGGGAAAGAAGCAGTGGCGCGGGGGAGAGAACATCCCCAAAAGTGGAAAAGTTATCATTGCAAGCAACCATGTTTCCTACCTCGACGTTCTTTTCTTCGCTCACTTTCTCTTTCGTAATGGTCGTGCCCCTCGATTTATAGGCAAGGAAGGGGTCTTCAAAGTCCCGGTTATCGGCAAGATTCTTTTAGCCGCTGGTCAAATACCTGTGATGCGCGAAAGTAAGGATGCTGCCAAGGCGCTAGAGCATGCAATCAAACTTTTAGATGCTGGACATTGTTTAGGGGTGTATCCAGAAGGAACTTTGACAAGAGATCCTGCTGGTTGGCCGATGGTCGCAAAAACAGGATTAGCGCGATTAGCAATCATTACCCATGCTCCTGTAATTCCAGTTGCACAATGGGGCTCTCAAATCGTTATGCCAACCTATGAAAAGAAAATTAAACTCTTTCCTAGAACTCCCATAAAAATGTTGGCGGGTAAGCCC
>JAGWVL010000004.1 GCA_018970885.1 Actinomycetales bacterium | reverse complement strand
CCCAACTAAGACAGCGGCCAAAGCACCACCCAATAAGTGACCACTTGTTCCAGCAGCTACCGGAAAGTTGAGCATCTGCACCGCAAAGATAAAGACCGCGGTTAGGCCTGCAAGAGGCGCGGTCTTTTCATCAAGCTGTGTTCGAGCGCCCTTGAGCGCGGTACCCACACCAGCAGCGGCTAGACCAGCAAAGATCGCAGAGGTTTGGACATCGATAAATCCATCAGGAATATGCATGGGTATAGGTTAATGCAAACGATTCGCATCTGCCAAGAGTAGGCGATTGAGCGTGGCATAGAGTGCTCCCATGCGTAAATTCCCTAAGCGTAAATTCCTCGTGGCGGTAATGCTGGTTGCCCATCTGTGGCCGATTTCAGCGACCGCCGCTACCTGCGGTTGGGATCAATCCCCTGGATGGGTAGCCCGCGAAAATCAAAAAGCTGGGGATAAGAAATGGAGCGCGGGAGTCCCCTTGCTGTACAGCGCCGATTTTTCTCGACGCAAAGATGTTCCACGTATTGAAGGGTATGTCAGTGCAAGTAGCGCAACCTGCGGCGATAAGTTAACTCTGACAACTGTTGGTTCCAAGAAGTTCACCGCATCGGTTTATCGAATGGGTTACTACAACAACTCTGGCGCTCGCCTTGTGAAACTTTTGAAATCCCCAACTCAGATTTCGATAGATTCAAAAACACCACCAGGTCAGTACCTAATCAAACTCTCCAATAATCTGCGCGCAGCAACTTTTGTGCCTTTTACAGTTTATGGAAACGCGCCAAGTGATCTAACTTTCATCTCATCGGTTTTAACTTGGCAAAGTTATAACCAATGGGGCGGCTCATCCTTATACAAGGGTGCTGATGGCAATCGTGAAACAAGTGCGCAATCAGTAACCTTTAATCGTCCATATGATGGTGATGGTTCTGGACAGTTCAGATACATGGAACAGCCATTACTTACTTTGATGGAAAAACTTGGTTTAGATATCAACTTTGTTACAGATCTAGATGTCGATAACAATCCAGCGGTTTTTGATTCCACCAAAGCGATCGTTGTTGGTGGTCATAGCGAATACTGGACTTTGCAAATGCGCCAGCGAATTGAAGCAGCGGTTGCAGCCAGAAAACATTTAATTGCTTTTGGAGGAAATACAGCGTATGCAATCACTAATGTAAATGGCCGAGAGATCTCAGGTCGCAAACCATATAGAGAAGTAAATCAACCCGAATCACTCTTACTTGGTTCTCAATATTTTGCTTTAGGTATTAAGAAGGATTTGATTTCAAATAATGTGTGGCCCTTTGCAGTATTGGGTCAGGATGCTGTTATTAAAGGTCTGTATGGATATGAAGCTGACACGGCAATGGGAACTATTGGTCCAGGTGTCCAGGTCGTTGCGCGAGCTGCAATAAGTCCCACTGAAAAGGGATTTGTCGCGATGTCTACCTATTACAACGCTCCCAGTGGAGCCTCGGTAATGAATATGGGCACCAACGCCTGGGTTTGTGCGATGAAAAACCGTTGCCCTTGGGGTCACACCTTTGATTCCGTGGCACAAAAACAGGTCACACAGGTCACCACCGAGGTGCTCAAAGCGGTCAAAACTTCAAAATGGCCGGTGGCACAGATTGATATTCCCAGTCGTCCTTAACCAGATGCGTATAAGGTCTTGTTCATGAGTGAAGACGAAGGCATGGAAGAACTCGTCACCGAAGAGATGCTCTGGGATCGAATCCCTGAAGTTGAAGGTGAAGAACGTGCCAGTACTTACTACGAATTAAGTGCGCGAATTTATGCACGCGGTCAATACGATGAAGCGTTAGCACTTGCTGAAACTGCACGTGATATTTATTCGCAACTTGGTGCATCAGTTTCTTCCGAAGGTTTAGCACAGGCGTATTCAGCGATTGGTTACAACCTCAATCAACTCAAGCGCATGGATGAAGCGGCAACGGCAATGAGCAAAGCGGTCGAAATTCTGCGAGAGAACAAATCACCAATTGCCTTAGAACTTGCCTGCACTTTGGGTGAATGGTGGTACTCATCTAAGAAGTACGACAAAGTTGTTGAAACTATGAATGAGTGCGCGCAAGAGCATCTTGTTGACGGAAATGAAATCGGTGCAGCAAATGATCTACATCTGATTGGATGTGCACAACGCGAACTTAAGAATTACGAAAAAGCGATCGAAGCCTTCAAAGAGGCTCGCTCATTGTTTAAGCGCAACAAAGAGGTAATTCATGTAGCGCGTTGCGACCAAAAAATGGCTTCTTGTTTAATTGAGTTAGGCGAGGGCGAACTAGCTCTTGAAACCGCTCGTAAAGCTATTGATGTGTTTGAGACAGGACATGATCATCGTCGCGAGACCTTTGCCTCTTTTGAGTTTGGTAAAGCTCAAATCCTGCTTGAAAAATTTGATGAAGGCTTAGCTACTTTAGAAAATGTCCTAGCAATTGTCAGCGAAGATGAACCCAAAGATTTTGAGTTCATCGTTGACATTGAATCTCGAATCGCCAAGATCTTGCGCATGCAGGGGCGCGTAGATGAAGCTGATGAGATTGAACGCCGCCTCAAGTCGGTTCAAGAGGCACTTGAGGATGAACCTGAGCGTGATCTCCTCAATTAAAGGACGAGATCAGCTAAGCATCACGATGGTCTGCTTAGGCAATATCTGTAGATCACCAATGGCAGCTGCGGTATTGGCTAACAAAAAGAGGTCGATTAAATCCCCGGTAATTACAGTGGATAGCGCAGGAACAGGTCCATGGCATATCGGACAAGGCCCACACCCGTCGTCGAAAAAAATCTGGGAAAAGGCTGGCTATAAACATGAGCACACGGCTAAGCAGTTTAAAAGTAATGATTTCTTTATTCATGATTTGATTTTGGTCATGGACTCTAGTAACTATCACAATGTTATTTCGATGGCAGAGAGCGAAGAGCACCGAGCAAAGGTTTTCTACTTAAGAAGTTTTGATCCGGAATTAAAGGGAATAGATCCAAACTCTGCCGATTACTTTAAGTTAGAGGTACCTGATCCGTACAACCAAAGTGATGAAGCTTATGAAGCAACTTTGGCTATGGTTGAACGCGCAGTGGACGGACTATTAGAAGAACTAGCGCACCAATAGCAGCCCCAACACCAGCAATTACTAGTGGCCACTGAATTGCACCACTGCTCCATAATGCACCACCCCAAATTCCTGCACCTAAAATCGCAAAGTTCATTGATGATTGGTACACACCTTGAATCTTTCCACGATGATTATCTGGACTTAGCGATGCGATCCAAGCTTTTCCAACACCATCTGTCAAGGCAGGGAACAGACCATAAATAATAATTGCGATAACAGCGACAGTATGATTTTGAGTTAATCCCAACGAAATGTAACCAACAGCAAATGCAAGCAAACCAATTGCATACACCAACTTAGGATTCAATTTATCTGCTATTAGACCTGCAGGATATGCTCCAAGCATTGTTACAAAACTAAAAAGCATATAAGAAAGAACTACCTCTTTGGTTGTAAATCCAATTTGATGGAGACGCAGCAATAGAAGCGCATCTGGAATGTTTGTTAATTGGATTGCTACTAGCGTTGCAATCGGAAATTTGATTTCTTTAGGAACTTTGTAGTTTTTGCTTACCGCTACCTTCTCTTTAGTAGGCCTTTTAAAGGTGTCTTTGATGAATAAGGTGAGTAACCCTGATAGCAAGGCAGGTATCAGCGCCCATTTGGCAACGGCGCGAACATCATCATCGAGCAAAGCTAACCCCAGCAAAGCTAAGGCAGGGCCAATAACAGCTCCTAAATTGTCTCCAGATCTGTGAAAACCAAAGGCTTTTCCGAGATGTTCCTTTGGAACTGAATCGTTGATCAGTGCATCACGCGGAGAGCTACGCATACCTTTCCCGATTCGGTCGGTAACACGGCCAAAAAATACTGTAGGCCAAGCGGTTGCAAAGACAACACAGACCTTTCCGAATCCCGCTAAGGAGTACCCACCAACTACGAAAGGTTTACGACCGATGCGATCACTGTATTTGCCAGCATAAAGCTTCGCAAAACCTGCAGCTGCTTCAGCACATCCTTCAATTAATCCCAATGCAAGTGGAGCTGCACCGATAACCCCAGTGAGCAAAATTGGAAGTAGTGGGTATAACAAATCACTTGCTGCATCTTGAGTGAGAGAGACAAGTGTAAGAAGCACTAAGTTACGAGAAAGCCAAATTCTTTTCATCGCGGTAGGTGTTGTAAGGCCCAGTGATACATCGCGATTGCACCTGCTGCTGATGCATTCATGGAACGTGTCGAACCATATTGATTTATTTCATACAAAACTTCGCAAGCAGCGATTCCCTCATCAGACATACCCGCACCCTCTTGACCAAATAAAAGGACACAACTCTCAGGCAAGGTTGCTGATTCCAATTTCTTTGAACTTGGCACATTGTCTATGCCAATGATTGGAAGGTTATTTTCTTGGCAGTATTTTACAAAATCTTCAATTGTTGGATGGTGAATAACAGTTAGATATCGATCAGTCACCATTGCACCACGCTTATTCCAATCGCGTTTGCCAACAATATGCACTCCAGAAACATTGAAAGCATTTGCAGTTCTGACAATTGATCCAATATTGAGGTCATGTTGCCAATTTTCAATTGCAATCTGTAATTTATGCCGCTTGGTATTCAAATCTGCGACGATCGCTTCCACGCTCCAATAGCGATAGCGATCTAGGACATTTCTGCGATCACCATTCAGTAATAATTCAGGATCGTATTGATCACCTTCTGGCCAAGGCTTGCTATGAGGTCCAACACCAACAACAGGGAAAAATTCACCTGGGCCGATACTGGCTGGGGTTGTTGGAGAAGACATGTATGCACTCTAAACTGAATGCATGTCAGCTATCAACACGGTCGCGTATGTAATTCATCTTCTCTCTGTTCTCGGCATTTTAGTTCTACTTTTATTGCAGTCTAATAAGTCCCCCCGTACCTTAAATCCTGGGGTACTTCATGCCGGATTGACCGCACTTGTTGCTGGTTTAATCTTGGTCGGACTACATGAAACAGTTAAACCTGATGAGATCTTAAACCATACAAAGGTTGGCATTAAGTTTGTGATCCTTGTTGTTATCTTGTCACTGGGTTATAAAAATGTTAAAAAGCCAGAGCTTTCAAAGAATGTTTGGTTGATGATGATTGGCCTTACAATTACAAACATCGTTATAGCGTCCTGGCGCTAGAAAGAAATAATGCCTTTTCTTTACCGATTAATCGCGATCATTCTTGCCACGGTTTTTTCAGTGTTGCCTGCGCAGGCAGTGTTAGGTCCAGAATCAATTCCTGCCGCATTTGATGAATTGCTACAGAGCCAAACCCTTTCAAACCCAGCGATGATTGTTATCGATGGCAGTACAGGTGCGGTCATCTATGAAAAGAATGCATATTCACAACGTAAACCCGCATCGGTAATGAAAATGCTGACAGGTGCTGTGACCGTTGAGTACCTAGATGCAACATCAGTTTTCAATACAACCGTAAGTATAAATCCAGAAATCAAAACGGTTATAGTTAGAGGCTCATATGATCCTTGGATTAGTTTGGATCACAAGATTGCTCGCAAAATGAATCGAGCCTCTTTGCCCTACATGGGTTTTCGAACTCTAACTTACGTCAAAGAGTTCAACAAAGGATCACTGAAGAATTACAAAGTTATCTATAGTGGACTTTATTCTCAAGATGTAGCTAATTTAAAATCCTTTTGGGCAAAGAGAAATTTCAAGCCTGCCATGAAGTCAGTAACAGATGATGAAGCATTCATTTCAATGGGTGAGCAGATTGTGTCTGAAAACTCTCCAACGGTCGCAGCCCTTTTGGATTGGACACTTCTGTGGAGCGATAACTTAATTGCCGAACGTTTAGCTCGGTTGTCAGCTAAAGCTGCTGGATTCAGTATGGATGAAAAGGGTGTCGATAAAGTTTTTAGAGAGATTCTGGCCAAGTTTGAAATTGATGATTCAAAGTTAGTTGTTGCAGATGCCAGTGGCCTATCGAGGAAAAACAAGATCACAGCTCATTTGATGGGTGAACTTTTGTACAAGCTACGCAAAGATGAAAAGTTTGCATTAATTTACTTGGGTCTACCAGTTGGTGGAGTTTCTGGAACTTTAAGAACTCGCTTTTTAACAACAGCTCCGTCAGCGGTAGGTTTAGTGAGAGCTAAAACAGGAACTCTGAATGGAACAGCAACCCTTGCAGGTTATGTTCAATCAACGGATCGTGAATATATCTTTGTAACTTTGGCCGATGAGATAGCAAAAGGTAATTCTGCGCTCAACAAAGCCCGTGCAGCAATTGATCGAGTCTTAGGAAGAATCGCCGCCCCAAACATCCCGGCAGAGATTTCTCCAGCACCTTAATTGTTTGAAAAGATCTTGATTTGTCCTTTGTAACAGGCTACCCAGGTGTTACCGGTAGGAACATCGTAAGAGATACCAATTGGTTCATTACAGACCTTGATATTTTGGGTAACTTTCATGTCACTAGTCCTAACACGTGACATCGTGTCACTCTTGAAGTTAACAACATAGAGAGCTGAACCATCAGCTGAGATAGCTAGACTTCGTGCAGCTTCACCCGTTCTAACAGACTTACCAGCTTTATTTGCTACGAGATCCCACGAAGCAACTCGACCTGAAAGATTCATCGTGACATACATCGTTGAGTTATCAGGAGATAAAACTATTGCTCGAGGGTTACTTCCAATCGGAATGTATGAGGTTGAAAAATCTTGCAGATTAATCACATGGATACGATTACCACCCATTTCGGCAACATAGGCCTTCGTAGAGTCATTGCTTATAGCTATCCCGCGCGGGTAGCGCCCAATCTTGACCGTCTTGACAACTTTGTTCTGCTCAACTGAAATCACTGAAACGGTATAGGAACACCAATTAGCTGCCAAAACATATTTGTTATCCGGAGTAATTTCGACAACTTTAGGCACTGATCCAACGGGATAGACCGAATCTATTTGGTAGTTAATGCGATTAATCCGATACACAAAACTCTTGTCATAGCCAGATGAAGGTGAGCAAGTGTCATGTCCTTCTTTGTTATAACCTTTACCATACATCGAGTAGTTACTTACATATAGATACTTACCATCTGGAGAAAAAGTTCCCTCAACAGGTGCACCCTTATAGCTTCCGTCGATTTTTGAATGACCAAAATCTTTTAATGAAACAGAGTCGGAGACGGTGTGCAAGAGCTCGAAAGTTTTTGCGTCATATATCGTTACCGAATGCCGATACATCATGTTGTGTGCACTAACGACACCATCACCTGATGAGCGAACAGATTTTGGCGATATTGATCCATTAATCGTGTAGATCAACTTCATAGTTGGGGAAGTATCTTCGCCTTGTGCAGGAGTTGCAGGAGCACAGAACGAAATTAGTAAAAGCGAAAGTAAAAATTTAAAGCGCATTTACTAACTGTACTAGTTAGTCGTCATCCCCTTCATCATCATGATCGTCAACTCCGCCACTAGTAGGTAAGTTCGCTATTGATGGATTGGCTACATTATTGGCTGCTGTAACCTCATTAACTGAATCATCTGCGGTTGTTGGATTTGCGTGTGCTGATTGGACTTGTCTGACACCGGCAGATGTTGCAGATGCAGGTGTTTGATCCTGAGATTGGACGATAACAAAACCAATTCCCAGCATGAGACCAGTAACAAGAATCGCGCTTATGGGACGGGTTTTTGATACCTTGCGTGGAGCTGGCTTCTCATCTGCATCAATAATCTCAAACCATTCAGGCTTCTTGTTCTCAGTCACCGTAAATCCCTTCGTTGAGAGCAAGGTAACTATTGTCTCTGTGAGAGGTCTGGGAGGCACACTCCGAAAGGCTGAGTAATCTTGGCGGGTGAGCAGCGCGATGCGGGGATACCTCGATCTAATGAAGTTACGAGTGGTTGAACTCCTTCTCGTTTCAACATTACCGGCGATGGTTTTAGCTGCTGAAGGGTTGCCAGATTTTGGATTAGCGATCGCAACTATTTTTGCTGGGACTTTAGCTGCCGGAAGTGCAAACGCATTTAACATGGTGATCGAAAGTGATTTAGATAAGTTGATGTCGCGTACAGCAAAGCGTCCGATTGTTACTGGTCAAATCTCTAAGACACATGCAACAATTTTTGCATCGTTAATTGGATCACTTTCATTGCTTTTGTTTTGGAACTTTACAACACCATTGGCAACGCTACTAGCGTTGATCGCAATTGTTTTCTATGTTGTTGTCTATACAATGACTTTAAAGCAGCGCACTGCTCAAAACATTGTGTGGGGTGGTGCAGCAGGTTGTATGCCGGTTTTAATCGGATGGTCAGCGGTAACTAACTCATTGTCGCCAATTGCTTGGGCATTTTTCTTTGTGATTTTCTTTTGGACGCCTCCACATTTCTGGGCGTTAGCGATTAAGTACAAGGATGATTACGCTGCTGCGGGAACTCCAATGCTTCCTGTCGTTGCAACCAAGGCTCGAGTTCTTAAGCAGATGTGGTTCCACACAATCATGATGATCACCTCATCGATTTGGTTAAATCTTGCAGCGGATTTACCAACGTGGTCACTTGTGGTCACGGTAATGCTTGGAGTTGTATTTGCTCGTCAACTCTTCGCACTTAAAGAAGGATCTCCAGAGTATGCAAACGTTGCTGGAAAGATTTTTCAGTGGTCAATTACCTACTTAAGCTTGCTATCAGTTTTGTTGGTAGTTGCAGAACTACTTCGCTAAAGCTTGCTGTAAATCCTTAATCAAGTCGCTTGAGTGCTCTAAGCCGACTGATAGACGAAGAACTGATGGGGTAATTCCCATGTCCGCCTGAACCTCTGGCGCTAAGCGACGATGAGTAGTTGATGATGGATGGGTTATCAATGACTTGCTATCGCCCAAGTTATTTGAAATATCGATAACCCGAAGCTTGTTCATAAAGGCAAACACCTCTTCTTGTGGGCCTTTGAACTCAATTCCAATAGTTGATCCACCACCATTGTTCATTTGCTTCATCGCTAACTCATGAGCTGGATGAGATTTTAATCCTGGGTAGCGTACCGATTTGATCGCAGGTTGCTTTTCAAGGAATTCTGCAACAGCTTGGGCATTTGAAACCATACTCTCGACCCGCATGTGCATAGTTTCTAATGACTTAACTAGTACCCAAGCATTAAATGCACTGAGTGCTGGTCCTGTGTGACGTACAAAAGGCAAAAGTTTTTCCTGAATGTATGGAGCAGAGCCCAGCAATGCACCGGCAAGAACTCGACCTTGTCCATCAATGTGCTTAGTTGCTGAGTACATAACAACATCTGCTCCAAGTGTTAGTGGCTTCTGCAAAACAGGGGATGCCATCACATTGTCAACAATTACCGTTGCTCCAACTTTGTGAGCAAGTTTGCTCACCATTGCTATATCAACGATTTCAAGTAATGGATTACTTGGTGTTTCAATAAATACAGCCTTAGTTGGCTTATTAAGTGCTTTTGCCCAAACGTCTGGATCATTTCCTTTTACAAGTTCAAAGGTAACACCCCATTTTGGTAAGAACTCAGTTATGACAACATGACAAGAAGAGAACATCGCGGCAGATGCAACGACGTGATCACCTTGTTCAACAAGGCAGGCAAGAGAGGCAAACATGGCAGACATTCCAGAACCTGTTGCAACGCACATTTCAGCGCCTTCGATTGCAGCTAAACGCTTTTCAAACATTGCAATTGTTGGATTATGGAAACGGCTATAAAGGTAGTGATCAGTTTCTTCTGCAAATGAATCAAATGCTTCTTCAGCTGAGGAGTATGTAAAACCGCTGTTTAGAAAAAGCGCTTCAGATGTTTCTCCAAAACCGGTGCGAGCAAGACCAGCACGTACTGAATGTGTTTGTGGATGTAATTCCCAGTCAGGTCCCAGTGTTTCCTGACGGGGCTGATACCCCCAAGGTCGATTGCTCATAGGCCAATTGTGGCAGAGTAAGGGGCATGCCAAATACTGCAATATCAGTCTCAGATCTATCTAAAAAGTATGACGATCGCCTAGCGGTCTCACACATCAACTTTGAAGTTCCACTCGGAACGGTGTGTGGCTTTGTTGGCCCAAATGGCTCGGGCAAGACAACAACTATGCGAATGCTTTTGGGTCTAATTACCCCAACCACTGGACAAGGCCACATTCTTGGTGAGCCCATTGAATATCCAGACAAGTACTTAAGCAGAGTCGGTGCCATGATTGAAGGGCCAGCTTTTTATCCAGCGTTATCAGGACAAGAAAATTTGATGGTGCTTGCACGCCTTGGCGGATTTCCAGTTGAACGTGTACAGACTTTGTTAGAAAAAGTTGGTTTAGGTGAGCGCGGAAAATCAAAGTACAAGACTTATTCCTTAGGAATGAAGCAGCGCTTAGGTATTGCTGCAGCGTTATTGCCAGATCCTAAGTTACTTATGTTAGATGAACCAACAAATGGACTAGATCCAGAAGGCATTCAAGAGGTTCGTGCATTGCTCCGTGATTTAGCAAATGATGGAATAACCGTCTTTGTCTCTTCTCACTTACTTTCTGAACTTGAAATCATTAGTGATCACATCGTAATGCTCCGAAAAGGTGAGATCGTTTTCGCTGGACCAATCGGTGAGCTGATGACTAAACAACAGCCAACAATTATTGCGAAATCACTAAATTATTCTGATCTTTCTAGAATTGCGGAGATTGCAGAAAAATCCGGACATCATGCTGCCATTCGAAATGATTCTGTTCACATCTTGGCCCCAATGGATTGGGCACCGATACTCAACAAGGCAGCCTTTGATGCAGGAATTACCCTGGCGCAATTAGCGCCACAGCTACCAAACCTTGAAGAAACATTTTTTGAAATGACAGGTGATAAGTAATGTTTAACGTCATGAGAGCAGAACTTCGTAAGTTACGTCGCCCGACTCTATTTTTAGGAACCATGGGAGCGGTTGTATTTTTTAGTGGACTCTTTTCAGCGTTGCTGTACTTATTAATTGATTCACCCCAAGGAAACGCCGATCGTGGGCGAGTAATTAGCCGCGAGGTATTGGCACTAGCTAGTGGTGGAGTTCAAGGCTTTTCAAGTGTGGGTGGCTTCTTAGGAATCATCGCCTTGTGTGTTTTTGCAGCGCAAACCGCTCAGGAGTACACCTATGGAACCTTGCGCAATCTGTTGATCCGCCAACCAAGCCGAATGAAGATTCTGGCCGGAAAACTAATCTCAATGATAATTTTTGCATTAGCGATGATTGTGTTATCTGCAATTATTAGTATTGCCACATCTGTAATTTTGGCACCTACCGTAGATGTATCTACCGAACTGTGGTTTTCACCTGAAGGAATCGAGTTTTTATACACAACATTTATCAACGTTGTTATCTCAGTCATCGGCTTTGGGATCATAGGAATGGTGCTGGGCTTGCTGTTACGTTCTCCAATCAGCGCAATTTCCTTGGGGGTTCTATGGTTACTAATCGTTGAGAATTTGCTGGTAGCGGTTAAGAACTCAACACAATCATGGCTGCCCGGATCACAGTTATCGATAATTGCAACTGGAGGAAATGCAGATGTGAGCTATTCACACGCGCTTGCTACCGGAGGTGCTTATGTTGCAGTTGGTGCTCTAGTCGCATCGATTCTCTTTGTTCGACGTGATGTAGCTAATTAATGACACTCACACCTAAAACCGTGGTTTTCCAAGGTTAGGCATTTATTCTTTAACCCTTCCCTCCGAAAGGTTAATTGTGAAAAAGTGTTTTAGGGCGATTTCGCTTGCGGTAATTTTAGGGCTGGCGGTTTCGTCGGTACCTGCTTTTGCCGCCCCTAAACCAACCTTGGCTGAAATTGAAGCGGCAAAGAAAATAGAAGCGGCAAAGAAAAAAGCGGCAGAAGCACAAGCAAAGAAGTTAGCAGCTGCAAACCAAAGTTTGAGAGCATTAACAGCAAAAGCTAATGCAGCAACAGCATTGTATAGAAAAGCACAAGCAGAACTTGCGATAGCTACCGCTGCAGCAAATATTGCAGCAAAGCATGCCGCTGAAACAGCAGCAGCTGTGGCTGAGGCACATAAAACAATTGGAAAACTTGCAGCTAATGCTTACATTATGGGTGGAAGCATCACTGACATAGAACCTTTACTAAGTTCAAATGGCCCACAGGATTTGGTTGATCAACTTTCAACCTTGAGCACACTCGGGGCACAGAATTCTGTAGCACTTGCACGGTTTAAAGTAGCCGAAGAAGAAGCGCGTAAAGCAAAGAAGATTGCAGATGAGGCAAAAGCAGTGCAACTGATCGCAACAAATAAAGTAGCAGCTGCTAAAAAAGTTGCAGATGATGCGAAGGCTGAGCAAGCTAAGGAAGTAGCAAAGTTACAAAAGGTTCAAGATGAGTTGATGCGCCAGTTGATGAGTGCGCGAAAGGTTAGAACAACTCTGGAGCAGCAGCGCCAACTTGCATTGCTTGAAGAAAGCCAAGCGGGAACTGCTGCACAAACTGGTGGACAAAAGAGTATCTGGCCAGATCTAGGCTTTAGAGGACGTTCAACCATCAGAACTACTCAAGATCAACGCGATAAGGCTGTTGCATTTGCTAAATCACAGGTGCTTGCACGCAAGCCTTATGTTTGGGGTACTCAAGGTCCGAATACATTTGATTGTTCTGGTTTGGTTTACGCCGCGTATAAGTCAGCGGGATTAGGTTGGCCAAACTGGGATCGCCTTAACTCAGCGCTGTACTCAGGGTACACAAAGCATGTTTCGCTCAAAGAGCTTGTTCCAGGAGATCTCTTGTTCTATTCCTACAAGGGAACAATTTCGACTATTCACCACATCACGATTTATGCCGGAAATGGAATGATGTGGGAGGCGAACTCAAAGGGTAAAGGCTTGCTGTACTCCAACATCTACAGCATCAAGGGTTTGATGCCGTTTGGTGGTCGCGTCTAAGGCAGCAGTACTGTTAAGCCATGACGACAGCGGTCCCAGCGGTAAGAAACGCTGTACGCACCTGGCTTGAAAAGTATGAAGCAGGTGACACAGTTCTTGTTGCTGTATCTGGTGGTGCAGATTCATTAGCTCTTGCACATGCGCTATCAGTTGAATCAAAAAAGTTTGTGATTACTGTTATTGGGGTGACAGTGGATCATCAACTGCAGGAAAATTCTGCGGTGCAAGCTGAAAATGTGAAAGCACAAATGCAATTCATGGATTTAGATTGCATGATTAAAAAAGTTAATGTTGATTTAAAAGAAGGTTTAGAGGCTTCGGCACGTAAAGCTCGCTATCAAGCGCTTCAAGAAGTTGCAAAAGAGAAAAATGCTGTTGCGGTATTTTTAGGACACACTCGCGATGATCAAGCTGAGACAGTTTTACTTGGATTAGCACGAGGATCAGGTACACGTTCACTTTCTGGAATGGCACATCACAACGGACTGTACGTACGACCATTACTTGAAATTACGCGAGAACAAAATCAACAGTATTGCCAAGAGTTGAAACTTAATTATTGGAACGATCCACACAATGAGAATCCAGAGTTTGCAAGGGTTCGAGTTCGAAATGAAGTTCTGCCAGTTTTGGAAAAAAGTATTGGTCCTGGAATTGCAGAAGCACTTGCACGCAGTTCTCATCAATTACGCGATGATGCCGATGCGTTAGATCATTGGGCTAAACGTGAAGAGTTACATTTAGACCTCTCAGATATGGATTGTGCTCATCTAGAAACTCTCCCGCGAGCCGTTAGAACCCGAGTGATCAGGGCGGCGATCTACGCCGCCGGCGCACCCGCCGGAATGGTCTCGTGGGAGCATGTGAGCGCGGTTGAGGCGCTAATTACCGCTTGGAGTGGCCAAGGTGCGCTCAATTTGCCGGGCGGTGTGAAGGTTGAGCGGATTTCGGGCAGACTTTCGCTCTCACAGCACCGACCATAGGGAGAACCGTGGACTTAGAGGCAGTCAAGGGCGACATCGAACGCGTAATCGTGACCGAGGAACAGTTGCAAGCACGTATCAAAGAGCTTGCCGCACAGATTGATAAAGATTACGAGGGTAAAGATCTGCTACTTGTTGGAGTTCTTAAAGGTGCGGTCATGGCGGTGGCAGATATTTCACGTGCATTACAACGCCACATCGATATGGATTGGATGGCGGTTTCTTCTTACGGTTCAGGAACAAAGTCCAGCGGTGTAGTTCGAATTCTGAAGGATTTAGATCGTGACATCACCGGCAGAAATGTTTTGATTATTGAAGACATCGTTGACTCTGGTTTAACTCTTTCCTGGCTTAAGGCAAACCTTGAATCTCGTGGCGTAGGTTCAGTTGAGATTCTTTCAATTCTGCGTAAACCAGAAGCTGCAAAGGTTGAAGTAGATGTTAAGTACGTCGGCTTTGATATTCCAAAGGATTTCGTAATTGGTTACGGACTCGACTTTGATGAGAAGTATCGCAACCTTCCATTTATTGGTGTGCTTGCTAAGCACATGTACGAATAACCACTGGAGTCTCCATAGATGTCACAAGTACAAAAGCCCAAGAAGCCAGTAAAGAAGAGTTTTTCGAGTAAGCAAAGTTCGAAGAAATCTCCAACTAAGAGTCAAAGACTATTTCGGGGACCACTTTTCTGGATCATTGCTGCAATTTTTGCAGTTACGGTATTTGGACAAATCTCATCAGCTGGAAATCGTTACACACAAATTGAAACTTCCCAGGCGTTAGATGCGATTTCAAAGGCCCAAGTTCAATCTGCTGAGTTAGTAGATAAAGATCAGAAGATTCGCTTGATTCTTAACCCTGGCACGCTCATTAAGGGCTCTTCAAAGGTTGAAGCATTTTATGTTGCTCGCCAAGAGCCAACAATTGTTGACGCGCTTACCGGAAATCCTCCATCTAAGGGGTGGAATGTAAAGGTTCCATCCCAGTCAATTCTTGTTTCATTTCTCTTTTCAATAGTTCCTTTCTTACTGATCGGTTTCTTGTTTTTCTGGATGATGAGTCAAGCACAGGGTGGTAATAAGGTTTTCCAATTCGGAAAGTCACGCGCAAAACTTCAGGATAATGATGTTCCAAAGACGACATTTAAGGATGTTGCAGGTGCAGATGAAGCCCTTGCTGAACTTGATGAGATTAAAGATTTCCTTGCTAAGCCAGAAAAGTACGCACCGCTAGGTGCCAAGATTCCTAAAGGTGTTTTGTTATTTGGCCCTCCAGGAACTGGAAAAACTCTTTTAGCGCGCGCCGTAGCTGGAGAAGCAGGAGTTCCTTTTTATTCAATCTCTGGCTCTGACTTTGTTGAAATGTTTGTTGGTGTTGGCGCAGCCCGTGTGCGCGACCTTTTTACACAAGCAAAAGAGAATGCACCAGCGATTGTCTTTATCGATGAAATTGATGCTGTTGGTCGTCAACGTGGTGCAGGTATGGGAGGCGGTCATGATGAGCGTGAACAAACCCTTAACCAACTTCTTGTTGAGATGGATGGCTTTGAGGAAAACTCAAAGGTTATTTTGATTGCTGCAACTAATCGCCCAGATGTTTTGGATCCGGCTTTGCTTCGTCCAGGACGATTTGATCGCCAGATCGCAGTTGATCGTCCAGATCTCAAAGGGCGTGAAGCAATCTTGCAGGTTCACGCAAAGGGTAAGCCACTCGGTGATGAGGTAAAGCTAGTTGATTACGCTCGTCGCACACCTGGTTTTACAGGTGCTGATCTTGCAAATGTTCTCAATGAAGCAGCTTTGCTTTCTGCACGTGATAACAAGGTGGCGATTGGCAACATCGAACTAGATGAAGCGATTGATCGCGTCATGGCAGGTCCACAACGGAAGTCACGCTTAATGAATGATGATGAGCGTCGCGTCACCGCGTATCACGAAGCAGGTCACGCACTTGTTGCCCATGCGCTTCCACATACAGATCCAGTGCATAAAGTCACGATCATGCCTCGAGGTCGCGCACTGGGATACACAATGGTTCTTCCAGATGAAGATAAGTACTCAACAACACGTAATCAGTTGTTAGATCAATTGGCGTACTCATTGGGTGGACGTGCCGCAGAAGAGTTAATCTTTCACGATCCATCAACAGGTGCCTCAAATGATATTGAAAAGGCAACTGCTCTTGCACGTGCAATGGTTACTCAGTACGGAATGACTGAGGCTGTCGGTGCTATCAAACTAGGTGGTGGTTCATCTGAACCTTTCCTTGGTCGCGATTATGGACATCAACGCGATTACAGCGAAAACATCGCTGCAGTTGTCGATCGTGAGATTCGCACATTAATTGAGAACGCACATCAAGAAGCCTTTGACATCTTGGTTGCTAACCGAAAGATTCTTGATGAAATGGTGATTCAACTTCTTGAAAAGGAAACCCTTAACAAAGAAGAGATCGCAGAAATTTTCAAGAAGGTTAAGTTAGTTACAAAGCGTCCTGCCTGGACAGGCTCTGCAACCCGTATTCCTTCAGAGCAGCCACCAGTTGATGTTCCTGAACGGTTAGTTGTTGAACCAGTTGCTAAAGAGAAAAAGCCTGCTCGGCGCAGGAAGGCTGCAAGTGACGGTAAATAAAATCACGATGAGCGATGGTCGCGCTTCTGGTCCATACGACCAGCAACGTGCAGAAAAAGCTGTTCGTGAACTGCTTTTTGCCCTAGGTGAGGACCCTGATCGCGAAGGCTTGAGGGAAACTCCAGCTCGAGTAGCACGTGCCATGAAGGAAAATTTTGAAGGCTTGTGGCAATCACCTAAAGATGTTTTGACTACAACCTTTGATATTGGACATGAAGAGTTAGTTATTGTCCGAGATATCGAAGTCTTTTCGCATTGCGAGCACCACTTAACTCCATTCCATGGTGTTGCTCATATTGGCTACATTCCACGTGGAAAGATCACTGGCCTTTCAAAGTTGGCTCGCTTGGTTGATTTGTATGCAAAGCGACCTCAAGTTCAAGAACGATTAACAACGCAAATTGCAGATGCAATGGTTGAGATCTTAGATCCCCTTGGCGTTATTGTGATCATTGATTGCGAACACTTATGTATGTCGATGCGTGGAGTCAAGAAATCTCACGCACGCACAACCACGTCTGCGGTGCGTGGAGCATTAAACAATCCTGCTACTCGTGCAGAAGCGATCTCCTTAATCACTAAGGGCTAATCCATGTTGGTCATGGGCATTTTGAATGTAACTCCAGATTCATTTGCCGATGGTGGAAGACATAATGAATTCCAAGCAGCGGTAGCTCGCGGAATCGAAATGATGGCAGAAGGTGTCGACATTATTGATGTTGGCGGGGAATCAACACGACCAGGTGCAGAACGAGTTAGTGAAAAAGAAGAGATTGCACGCACAATTCCTGTTATTACTGAATTAGCTAAGTACGGTGTAAAAATTAGCATTGACACGATGAGAGCAAGCACAGCAGAAGCAGCAGTTGAAGCGGGTGCATCAATCATCAATGATGTCAGCGGGGGATTAGCCGATGATTTAATGTTACAAACGGCGGCTTATCTGAAAGTTCCTTATGTTGCAATGCATTGGCGAGGACAGTCAAAAGACATGAATTCCAGGGCTATATATGGTGATGTTGTTAATGATGTGATTGCAGAGCTCACTGAACGGATTGATGCTGCTCTTGATTCAGGAATACATAAAGATAATTTGATCATCGATCCAGGTATTGGTTTTGCTAAGGAGGCAGAACATAACTGGGCGATCATTGATGCGATCGATCGTTTTGTTAAACTTGGATACCCAGTCTTAGTTGGTGCATCTCGCAAGAGATTTTTAGGTGGAGACTCACCAGATGAGAGAGAACAAGCCACAATTGATTTAACAAAACGTCTTAGCACAACTGGTGTGTGGGCGGTTAGAGTTCATAGCGTGAAACCACATAAGGAGTTGCTCAGCTCATGAAGGATCAAATTGTTTTGACTGGAATTCATGGCTTTGGGTACCACGGTGTTTTCGATCATGAGCGAAAAGATGGACAAGACTTTTTTGTTGACCTGACATTGGATATCGATTTAACCGCGCCTTCTAACTCAGATGCGATCGAAGACACTGTCAATTATGCAGAGATAACTGATCTTGTTGTCGAGGAGATAACCAGTAATCCAGTTAACTTGATTGAAAAGTTAGCAGGAAGAATCGCTGAAAGGGTTTTGAATCAACATTTAAAGGTGCAGCAGGTTTCTGTGACAGTTCATAAACCACAAGCGCCAGTTGCTGCCCAATTAAAAGATATAGCTGTGGTTGTTACACGAGTTCGATGAAAGCTGTAATTGCATTAGGTGCCAATTTAGGCAATCCACAAGAAAATCTAGATTTAGCCATTGCTCTACTGCGCGAGGCAACTGATGTGAAAGTCGTTTCTTCATATTATTCAACAACACCAGTAGGTGGTCCAGAGCAACCTGATTATTTAAATGCTGTGTGCATAATCAATAGCGAGCTTCCGGCTATGGATTTGTTATCTCTGCTTCATGGAATTGAAAAGAGTTTAGGCCGGGAAAGAGTTGTGCAGTGGGGTCCGCGAACAATTGATTTGGATTTGATTCAGTACGGTGGATTGCTCAGCAAGGCTGATGAACTTCAACTTCCACACCCCCGTGCGCATGAACGTCGCTTTGTTTTACAACCATGGTTTGAGATTGAGCCTGATGCGATCCTGCTTACGCATGGGCCGATAAAAGAACTTTTGGAGCAATTGCCTGCTTAGCGGTAAAGTTCGCAGTATCTCGCCCGGTACCCCGAAAGGACTGGAGCCACTGAATTGACTGTATTAGTGCCAACAATGGGCGCCTTGCATAAAGGCCACCAAGCATTGATTAAACGTGCGCGCACATTGGATAAAGATGTCATCGTCAGTATCTTTGTTAATCCACTTCAGTTTGAAAATAAAGAGGATTTAGAAAAGTATCCCCGCACACCACAACGAGATATCGAAATCGCAACTATTGCTGGAGCTAATGAAGTCTGGTTTCCAGAGTACGAAGATCTTTATCCAGAAGGCTTTAAGATTCTTAGTGCAGGTCCATTAGGAAACATGTTTGAAGGTGCATCTCGTCCGGGTCACTTTGATGGAGTGGTGACTGTTGTAGATCGATTATTTGCAGTCGCAAAGCCAGATAAGGCTGTTTTTGGAGAAAAAGATTTCCAACAACTAACAATTATCAAAGCTATGAAGAGCAAGGTAGAGATTGTTGCTGTACCTACAGTGCGAGAGTTTGATGGTTTAGCGATCTCTTCACGTAATGTTCGATTAAGTGAACGTGGGCGAGATATTGCACTAGTAATTCATCGAGCCCTCGCTGCAGCAAAGTTAGCCCCAACGGTAGATATTGCTCAAGAGATACTGAACTCAACCCTGTCTACTGAGCCAAGTTTTGAAAAGGATTACGCAACGATTATCGATGAAAAGGATTTTTCACCTGCCAATGACGGTACAGAAAACCGCAGAGCAATTATTGCTGGCTGGGTAGAAGGTGTTCGCCTAATAGACAACATGCAAATGGTGGGGAGATAACGATGTTATTAACTGTTGACGTTGGAAACACAAATACCGTACTAGGAATCTTTGATGACAAGGAAATGGTGAGATCGTGGCGCGTAAAGACCGATCCTCGCAGTACAGCCGATGAGCTATGGCTGCAGTACCGCCAACTAGTTGAGGAATACAACTTAACTGGTCTCTCTGTCTGTTCGACAGTACCTGCAACCTTGCGTGAACTTCGCACCATGATCGCTGATTACTTTTCAGATGTTCGAGTCACAATTGTTGAGCCGGGGATCAAAACAGGTGTGCCACTTTTGGTAGATAACCCAAAGGAGATCGGTGCTGATCGCATTGTTAACACCTTGGCCGCTCACACACTCTTTGGTGGTCCTGCGATTGTTGTTGACTTTGGAACATCCACAAACCTTGATGTTGTTTCACCAAAGGGAGAGTTTTTAGGTGGAGCACTTGCACCCGGAATCGAGATCTCAGTTGATGCTCTCGCTTCACGTGCAGCACAACTTCGCAAAGTTGAGTTGATTAAGCCGAAGAATGTGATTGGTAAAAACACCGTTGAGGCGCTGCAATCTGGAACGATTTATGGATTTGCCGGTCAAGTTGATGGATTGGTAGATCGCATCACCGCCGAGCTGTTAGAAAGTTATTCAACAAAGCCAACTGTCATTGCTACAGGTGGATTAGCACCATTGATTATCGGAGTTTCAGAAACTATCGACCATCATGAGCCTGATTTGACGCTGATTGGGCTTCGCCTAATTCACGAACGAAATGCATGAGTCGGTAGACTTCATTACCTATGAGCACAGAGAATTTGCCTTCCAATGGCCCGCAAGGGGAAGAGGATCTGCCTGAGCAGCTCCGTATTCGACGTGAAAAACGCGCATCATTATTGGAGCGCAAAATTGAGCCGTATCCAGTCGCTGTGCCTCGCACAAAATCACTCAAAGAGGTTCGCGAGAAGTATGTTGCTCTTGAAATCGATGTAGCAACAGGTGATGTTGAGTCATTAACAGGTCGAATTATCTTTAAGCGCGATACCGGAAAGCTTTGTTTCGCAACCCTTCGCGAAGGCGATGGAACAGAGCTCCAAGCGATGTTGTCTTTGGATAAGGTCGGGCAAGAGGTTCTCGATTCATGGAAATCGGATATTGATCTTGGTGACATTGTTTCTATTACTGGCGAGATAATCACATCAAAGCGCGGCGAACTTTCAATCTTGGCAAATTCTTGGACTTTGGCAGCTAAGTCATTGCGTCCTTTGCCTAATGATCACAAGCCAATGTCTGAAGAAACACGCGTTCGCATGCGTTATGTAGATTTGATCGTCCGCCCAGAAGCTCGCAGCAATGCACGTTTGCGTCCTGCAGTAATGAAGTCATTGCGTGACACATTTGATAAGGCAAACTTTATTGAAGTAGAAACACCAATGCTGCAGGTTATGCATGGTGGTGCGGCTGCTCGCCCATTTAAATCTTTCTCAAACGCCTATGACATGGATCTTTACCTACGTATTGCGCCAGAGCTTTTCTTGAAGCGTTGCGTTGTCGGTGGAATAGAACGTGTATTTGAGATCAACCGTAATTTCCGCAATGAAGGCGCAGATTCATCTCACTCTCCTGAGTTTGCGATGATTGAAAGTTACATGGCCTACGGCGATTGGATGTCGATCGCAGATTTAACTCGCACCCTTGTGCAAAACGCAGCGCTGGCAATTTCAGGTTCACATGTTGTTACCCACCATGATGGTCGCCAAGCTGACCTTGGTGGTCAGTGGAAGCAAATCTCCTTGTATGACGCTATTTCAGATGGCATTGGCGAGAGTGTTACAGCCCTTACCCCGTATGCAGATTTGAAGAAAATTGCTGAAAAGTTAGGCATGAAAATTGATCCAAAGTGGATCACCGGAAAGCTTGCAGAAGAGATCTTCGAGCATGTCGCTCGCCATTTACTGGTTGAACCAACATTTGTGATGGGCTTCCCAGTTGATACCTCTCCGCTTGTTCGTGCACACCGCGAACTTCCGGGTGTTGCAGAAAAATGGGATCTCTACATTGATGGATTTGAACTTGCAACAGGATATTCAGAACTGATTGATCCAGTTGTTCAACGTGAACGTTTAGTAGAACAAGCAACTCTAGGTTCAAAGGGTGATCTTGAAGCGATGCAGGTTGATGAGGATTTCTTGCGTGCGATGGAGTTTGCAATGCCACCAACTGGTGGCATGGGAATGGGTGTTGATCGTTTGCTGATGGCGCTAACAGGTCTTGGAATCCGCGAAACCATTTTGTTCCCACTTGTTAAGCCTGAAATTGATTAATCAATGCAAATTCGTCCAGCACAAACCCGCGACATTAAAGGTATTCGTCAATTAATTGATTCGTATGCACCAGAGGGTCGTTTGCTGTCAAAAGAAACCGTAACTTTGTATGAAAGCGTTCAGGAGTTCATAGTTGCAATTGAAGGTGATCAAGTTGTTGGTTGTGGCGCATTGCACGTGTTGTGGGAAGATCTCGCTGAAGTTCGCACAGTTGCCGTTTCAGAAAACCTACGTGGACAAGGTGTGGGGCATCAGATCCTTAATTCCATTATTGATCGCGCACAAGCAATCGGTGTGAAGCGAATTTTTTGTTTAACCTTTGAAACGCAGTTCTTTGGTCGCCATGGTTTTGAAGTTATTGAGGGAACACCGGTTGAGCCTGAGGTCTATAAGGAGCTCCTACGTTCCTACGATGCTGGTGTGGCTGAGTTCTTGGATTTAGAGTCGGTCAAGCCCAATACCCTGGGAAATACCCGAATGCTCAAAAAGCTGTAAGCAATTTGCAGCCCAGAGAATTGCTCAAAAAGCTGTAAAGGCCCAGATTTACTCTATTTTCGGGCATAACCCCGCCACATTTGGGGTTGTAAAAGTTGGAAGCATTCCGCCTCGCGAGCGTAGGCCCGCAGGTATTAGGCTTAACGAAGAAACGATCCAAAGGAGCACCACCCATGTTTGAGCGCTTTACCGACCGAGCCCGTCGCGTTGTCGTGCTGGCCCAAGAAGAAGCACGCATGCTCAATCACAACTACATCGGCACCGAGCACATTCTTTTAGGTTTAATCCATGAAGGCGAGGGCGTGGCAGCTAAGGGGTTGGAATCTCTTGGAATCTCACTTGAAGGCGTTCGCGCGCAAGTAGAAGAGATCATCGGTCAAGGACAGCAGGCTCCAAGTGGCCACATTCCATTTACTCCGCGCGCTAAAAAGGTTCTTGAACTCTCACTTCGCGAAGCGTTGCAGTTAGGTCACAACTACATTGGAACAGAGCACATCCTTCTTGGTTTAATCCGCGAAGGTGAAGGAGTTGCAGCACAGGTTCTTGTAAAGCTTGGCGCAGACCTGAATCGTGTTCGTCAACAAGTTATTCAACTTCTCTCTGGTTACCAGGGCAAGGAAGCTGTACAAACTGGAGGACCGGCAGAAGGCACTCCATCTACATCATTAGTACTTGATCAATTTGGTCGCAATCTGACACAGGCAGCACGTGAAGGAAAACTAGATCCAGTTATTGGTCGTGAAAATGAGATCGAACGTGTGATGCAGGTTCTTTCACGTCGAACAAAGAACAATCCAGTTCTTATAGGTGAACCAGGTGTTGGTAAGACTGCGGTTGTTGAAGGTCTTGCACAAGCCATTTACAAGAATGATGTTCCAGAAACTTTGAAGGATAAGCAGCTTTACTCACTTGATCTAGGTGCCTTAGTTGCTGGTTCTCGTTACCGTGGAGATTTTGAAGAGCGCCTCAAGAAGGTTCTCAAGGAGATCAAAACTCGTGGTGACATCATTCTCTTTATCGATGAGATTCACACACTTGTAGGCGCAGGAGCTGCAGAAGGTGCGATTGATGCCGCAAGTATCCTTAAGCCAATGCTTGCACGCGGTGAGCTACAAACAATTGGTGCAACAACACTTGATGAGTACCGCAAGCATGTAGAGAAGGATGCAGCCCTCGAGCGCCGCTTCCAACCAATCCAGGTGAAAGAGCCATCAGTAGCTCACACCATAGAGATTTTGAAGGGTCTACGCGACAGATACGAAACTCACCACCGGGTATCAATCACCGATGGCGCGCTCGCAGCTGCTGCAAACATGGCTGATCGTTATGTTTCAGATCGTTTCTTACCGGATAAGGCGATCGACCTTATTGATGAAGCAGGATCACGCCTTCGCATTAAGCGCATGACAGCCCCTGCAGAGCTACGCGAGTTTGATGACAAGATTGCAAGTGCTCGTAAGGAAAAAGAGTCTGCAATTGACGGACAAGATTTTGAATTAGCTGCAACTTTGCGCGATAAAGAGAAGAACTTAATCGCAGAAAAGCATGAGGCTGAGAAGAATTGGAAGGCCACAGATCTAGATAAAGTCACCGAGGTTGATGAAGAACTCATTGCACAGGTACTTTCTCTTTCGACTGGTATTCCTGTATTCAAACTAACTGAAGAAGAGACAGCGCGTCTGCTTCGCATGGAGGATGAACTACACAACCGTGTTATCGGACAGGATCAAGCGATTAAAGCGTTGTCACAAGCAATCCGTCGTACTCGCGCAGGTCTAAAGGATCCACGTCGTCCAGGCGGTTCATTTATCTTTGCTGGTCCTTCAGGTGTTGGTAAGACCGAGCTTTCACGCACTCTTGCATCATTCTTGTTTGGTGATCAGGATGCATTGATTCAACTTGATATGTCTGAGTACTCAGAGCGTCACACCGCATCACGTTTGTTCGGTGCACCTCCAGGGTATGTCGGCTATGACGAGGGTGGACAGCTCACCGAAAAGGTCCGTCGTCGTCCATTCTCAGTAGTTCTCTTTGATGAGATCGAAAAGGCACACCCAGATATCTTCAACTCACTTCTACAAGTACTTGAAGATGGACGTCTGACCGATGCACAGGGCCGAACAGTAGATTTCAAGAACACCGTCATCATCATGACAACAAACCTTGGTACCCGTGACATCTCTAAGTCACTCGGGCTGGGCTTTGCCAACTCTGATGATGATCTAACAAATTATGAGCGTATGAAGGGCAAGGTAAGTGATGAACTTAAATCACACTTCCGCCCTGAGTTCCTCAACCGTATCGATGACATCATCGTCTTCCACCAGTTGACTAAGCCACAGATCATTCAGATCGTTGATCTCATGCTTAAGAACCTTGATGATCGTTTGCAAGCAAAGGACATGGGCATTGAGCTCACACCTGCTGCGAAGGATCTTCTTGCAGAGCGTGGCTACGATCCATTGTTGGGTGCACGTCCATTGCGCCGTGTGATCCAACGCGAGATCGAAGACTCATTGTCAGAGCGCATCTTGTTTGGTGAGCTCAAGGCTGGCGAGATCATCGTTGTAGATGTTGAAGGTGTCGGCGCTGAAGCTGTATTCACATTTAAGGGAGCACCAAAGGCATCACTGCCTGATACTCCTGAGGATCTTGCAGAAGCGCCTACCGCTTAGTTATTGACCGCAATTACCTCGTCTAGTTGTTCACTAGGCGAGGTTTTTGCTTTACCGTAATGCAATGCGCAAACTTCTTGCAGGCTTAGTCGCGGTTCTTTCCCTTTCATTGGTAACCGCACAGTTATCAGTTGCTGCAGTGACACCTGGAAGTAAATGCACAAAGGTTGGGGCAACTTCAACTTACAACGGCAAGAAGTACACATGTGTAAAGAGTGGAAAGAAGTTAGTTTGGAACAAAGGTGTTGCGGTACCAAAACCTGCGCCAGTGGCTTCTCCTACACCAACTCCGACCCAAACAGTTGTTCCAGCGCCAACGTCAACTCCGACACCAACACCAACCCCAACGACTCGCGACTGGAGCAACGTACGCTCAACAGATCTTGGATATATAAATCAATATTCGGGGCCATGTGATTTAGAAAGTGATTTGCCACAGTATTTCATGGATTTACAAACAGCGTATTCTCAAAAGAACTATTGCTCTGGAATATATAGAATCGCAAAGTATGAATTAGGAACTAAAAGACCTATAACAGTCCTAGATTCCAACGCAGACTTAGCAATTAAGAATTGCGAAATAAGTGAACCTAGTACGAGTAACAATCAACGCGGATTCTTGAATCTGTTTGAGCTCAGCAGAGTGCAATATTTAAACTCATCAAAGATTCCAGGACCAAAAATGACTGTGCAAATTGTCCCAATCTATTCAAGTGACACTGAAAGACCTAAGAACTCTCCTCAAGAAGATTATAGTCGCTACACCGATGTCTTATCAGCCTGGGCAAAGTACTCTTCAGATGGTGAATCATCTGTTGAAATTAGATATCCAGAAAGTTACATCGAATTTCCGAACAAAGTGTCTAGCTACAATATTGAACATGAGAAGCGACACGATAGTCCTGAGCATGTGAAATTTGTTAAAGACTTAGTTCAAGTAGTTGATTCAAAAATTAACTTCAGTGGAGCAAATCTGGTAATTGTTGTAGTGCCTCCAGGAACTCCCCTTGTGAATTTTCAGCAAGGAAGCTTGAAGAATTTTTCAACTCAAGAGGGAGTAATAAGACATGGATCGACGATGTATCCATTTACTACGTCTGGTTTGGAAACGGTTAAGTTCGCAAACTTTTTAAGCCCGTTCTGGTGGATTCATGAGTTGTATCACTCAGGGTTTGGATTAGATGATCACTATGGAGACACCAAGCGGGACATAAACACTGAGTATGGAATGGGTCAATGGACTCTGATGACCCCATATGGCGGCGACTTATCAGCGTGGGAAAAATGGATTTTAGGATTCATAACAGATTCACAAATTCATTGCGTTAATCCGAATCAAACAACAACACGTTGGATTGTGCCATCTAGCGTAAAAAGCAATCAAAAGAAACTAATAGTTGTTCCAATTTCACAAACCAAAGGAATAGTTCTGGAATCTATCCGGGCGGCAGGTTTGTATTACAAAATTTCTAAGGCGAGTGAAGGCGTACTTCCTTATGTAGTTGATTTGGAAGTTGTCGGGCACGGCCTCGGCTTGAAATTGATTTTGCCCACTAATAGAAACCCAAATCAACCACCATTCTTTCTATCGCAAGCACCCTTAAGAGAGGGGGAATCGGTGATTTCAAATGGTTTCAAGATAACAGTTGTTGAATCTGGAACTTTTGGAGATGTAGTTAAAATTGAAAAAGCTTAAGAACCCAACTTCTTCAAAGCATCTCCGCTAACGCGATACACCGTCCACTCATCCATGGGCACTGCGCCTAATGAGATGTAGAAGTCGATGCTTGGTTGGTTCCAATCTAGAACCCACCACTGCAATCTTTCATAATCGCGTTCTACGCAGATCTTTCCTAACTCTTTCAGGAAAGCTAACCCGTATCCCTTGTTTCGGTAAGCGGGATCAACGTAGAGATCTTCAAGATAGATTCCAGGCTTGCCTATCCACGTTGAGTAATTAAGAAACCAGATAGAGATTCCAACAACCAATCCGTTGTCCTCTGCAACGTGGCAGTAAGCAACCGGATTATCACCAAAGAATGTCTCTTCAATTTGTTGAATCGTTGCCTTTGCCTCAAGCGGTGCTTTCTCGTACTCAGCTAAATCTTTAATCAACTGATGAATACGAGGTGCATCTTCCTTACGGGCGTAACGAATCATTGCGGCAGTCTATAGCGACGACGGGGAAGTGCCTGAATTAGTTGGTCTGCAAGCAGTGTTTTTACTGCTTTTTCGACCTGGGATTCATCGGGCCACAGTTTTTTAATTGCAGATTCCGTCAGTGATTCATTCTCGCGTAATGCTTGAACAATTGTTCCGCGACATTTGCGATCGGTGCCATGCCAATCTTGTGATTTTCTAATCAATCCAGTTTTTGGATAACCGTTTTTTCGCCATTGGCATTGACCGATGATCGGACAGCGTTCACATGATGGATTCTTGGAGGTGCACACGAGTGCACCGAGCTCCATAGTTGCAGCAGCCCATACATGCGCATTTTTTTCTGGAAGTACCGCTAGTCGTTGTGCTTTCTCGTGCGCAGTCGGTGCTGGTTTTGGATGTTCTTCTCCATCAATTGCGCGAACAAGTAGACGTCTAATGTTTATATCCATAACTAAAGATCGTTGTTCATAAGCAAAGGCTGCAATCGCAGCAGCGGTGTACTCACCGATACCGGGCAGCAGTTGCAAGGTTTCTTGATCCTCGGGAACTTTATTGTTGAAATCTTCAGCGATGATTTGCGCAGCTGCATGTAAGCGAAGTGCTCGACGTGGATATCCCAACCGTCCCCAAGCGGTTATAACCTGTGCAGGTGTTGCCTTCGCTAAATCTTTCGGAGTTGGCCAACGCTCCATCCATTCATACCATGTGGGAAGAACGCGATTGACTGGCGTTTGTTGCAACATGTACTCACTCACCATGACACCCCACGGTGATGTGTCACGCCATGGAAGTTCTCTTTTGTTTTTCTTAAACCAAGCCAGAATTGGTTTTTCTAACGAACTCATTCGCCGGTGATTTTTACCCGTTTTAGTGCGGCATCTAAACGTGAAACCTCAACGATCTCCATGCCATCGATCTTTGTATCTGAACCTGTTGGAACTAATGCGCGCTTAAAGCCAAGGCGATAGGCCTCTTGAAGTCTGCGAGTTACACCACTTACCTTGCGGATTTCACCCGCTAATCCAACTTCGCCAATTGCAACGAGATCTGCAGGCAGCGCAAGGCCCTTTGCTGCAGATGCCACAGCCAAGGCCAGGGCTAAATCAGCGGCTGGCTCTGTCATTTTCATGCCACCAACTGTTGCCGCATACACATCTCTTCCGCCAACACGAATATGTGCGCGAAGCTCAAGAACTGCAAGTGTCATAGATGTGCGTGCTGAATCTAAACCAGAGACAACTCGGCGTGCATTTCCATAATCATTTTCTCGTCCTGCAGAAACGAGCGCTTGAATCTCGGCAAGTAATGGCCGACGACCTTCGAGGGTAACGGTCACACAAGTTCCGGGAACAGGTTCTGCATGACGCGAAGTAAACAAACCAGTTGGATCTAATACAGATTCAATTCCGGTATCACTGAGATCAAAACAGCCAACCTCATCTGAAGCGCCAAAACGGTTTTTGATCGCACGGATTAAGCGAAGTCGTGAATGACGCTCTCCTTCAAACTGCAACACCACATCAACGATGTGTTCAAGTAAACGTGGTCCGGCAATTGACCCATCCTTAGTTACATGTCCTACAAGAAGTAATGTGATATCACGATCTTTACAAATACGAATTAATGCACCTGCTACTTCACGTACTTGGGTTACACCACCAGGTGCGCCATCTGCTGTAGAGCTACCAATTGTTTGAACCGAGTCGATAATTACTAGTTGTGGTTTAACCGCATCGATATGTGCGATGACTGCGCCTAGATCTGTTTCAGAGGCGAGAAATAATTGAGCATCAATAGCTTTGATTCGCTCTGCGCGAAGTCGCACCTGCGATGCCGACTCTTCACCGCTGATATATAAAGCAGGAATTCCCTTTGCTGCGGTTTGAGCTGCAACTGAAAGTAACAGCGTTGATTTACCAACACCAGGTTCGCCAGCAAGCAAAATCGCAGCTCCAGGTACTAATCCACCTCCTAGAACACGATCTAACTCCGATACACCAGTTGCACGTGCGTGTGCAGCGGAAAGATCCACATCACCAATAGGTGTTGCTTTCGTGGTTACATTTCCAGCAACTAGTGAAAGTTTTTTAGGCGCTGCGATCTCTTCAACCGCGCCCCACGCCTGGCATTCTCCGCAGCGACCAACCCATTTTTGGGAGGTCCAACCGCACTCAGTGCAGCGGAATGGATCTTTTTCAACCTTGGCCATGAGGTAACCCTATGACAAGGGGCTGACTATTTCTTCTGGGCAGCCAATGTTGCTGGATGCTGAATGATAAATAGTGGAAGTGAGCGTGCTGCAGAATCGCGAATGTGTTCCATTCTGAGATCACACAAACGCGCTAACTCGGCGTATGCATCCTTGCCCATCAAGAGCTCAAGTTCATATTTGTTGGAAATGTACACAGGCTCTGTGCCGACGTGGGCATCGCTATTGCTTGTGCAGTACCAATCAAAATCTTCGCCTCCATCGCCCCAGGCAAGACGCTCATACTCACCAATTACAGTTACGGTGTATTCACGTTCTCCGTATTCGCGAGTTTCATAGCTACGACGCAATGGCAACTGCCAGCACACGTCGGGCTTTGTATCAGCAAAGTGTTTTCCATCGCGCTGTGCAACATGGTGCAGGACGCAACCAAATGTTCCCGTGAAACCTTCAGCTTCATAACCTTTACGGTTTAGAAAAATACAACCATCTTCGACGCGACGAGTTTTGCGTTCACCATCCTCATCTTTTTCCGAAATTCGTAGCTCTCCGCCGGGCTTCTTGGGACGAGCCTCGTTATAGAACTGCCACATTTCTGGTGTCAGATAAGCAGCGGCTTTGATTGTTCGCTCCTCATCAGCTTTGTCGGTGTACATCGCACCTTCAGTGCAACACCCTGAATTTGGTTGACTCTTAAAGACACCTTGGCAGCCATCGCCATAAATACAAGTCCAATAGGAAGTTAACCAAGTGAGATCGCACTTAAAAATTGTCTCTGCATCATTGGGGTCAAAAAACTCAACCCAATCACGCGCAAATCCTGCTTTAACTTCTGACATAGTCGCAGAGCCTACAGGCATAAAGGATAGACTTCATACATGAATCAGCAATCAAAGGTTGCCGTTATCGGTGCCGGTGTAATGGGTGAGGCCCTTATTGCCGCTTTGATTTCATCTGGTGTTGACCCTGATCGAATTACTATCTCTGAAAAGCGAGAAGATCGTGCGCAAGAGCTGGTTTCAAAGTATTTAATTAATGCCGCACCGTTAACCTCGAATGTTGCTGATGCAGATGCCTTGTTGTTGGTAGTTAAACCTCAAGATATGGCATCGGTTTTAATGGAGATTAAGGACTCGATCAATCCATCATCTGTAGTGATCACCTTTGCTGCCGGTAAGACAATCTCATTTATTAGCAATGGCCTTGGAACTGGTAATCCAGTCATTCGAGTTATGCCAAATACTCCTACCTTGGTTGCACAAGGCATGGCAGCAGCGTCAATGGGTGCAGGTGTCACAGCTGCTCAACGTGATTTTGTTCTTGGTTTTCTAGGTGCAACGGGCAAGGTTATTGAGGTATCTGAAGATCTGCAGGATGCCGTAACTGCAACAAGTGGTTCGGGACCTGCTTACTTCTTTGCTTTTGTTGAAGCAATGGTTGCGGGGGCTAAAGAGCTTGGGCTTTCAGATCAAGATGCAACAACCCTTACGATTCAAACTATCGTGGGAGCTGCCAAGTTGCTGAATGAATCAGGCAAAAGTGCAACAACCTTGCGCGAAAATGTAACTAGTCCAAATGGAACAACCGCTGCTGCACTTGCTTCATTTAGTAATGACAACTTGAATGCAATAGTTGCTAAGGCGATGAAGGCGGCCCGCGATCGTTCGCAGGAATTAGCGTGAAACGCTTACTTTCCTTTGCTGTAATCGCTTCACTTGTTTTTACTCCAACTGCACACGCTGCTCCCATGAAGATCTCGGTAAAGCCTTTGCAGTTGCTGACAACTGTTGGAACTCCAGATGAGGTAAGTGGGGTAGTGGCTTCAGGTAGATCGCTAGTAATTTATGGAAGCAAAGCAAGTAATGCTTATGCACGTGCCATTGATACCACCGGAAAAGAGTTATGGAACCTATCTCTGGATCAATCAGCGGCATCCATTGCAACCGCAGCAGCTGTAGATGCTGCGGGTGATATCTGGATAGCTGGTGCTACACCTTTAGCTTTAGGTTCAACTCCACCAACACCCACTGCAACACCAGTAAATCCAGATAACGCAGTAGTTCCACCGGCAACGTTGGTAGGTAATTTACAAGCGGTAACGATCTGGAAAGTCACCGCTTCAGGAACGCTAGCTTTCACTAATACTTTACCAACAAGTTCAGTGTTGTTTCCTACCTCAATCTCAGTTGATCGCAATGGTGCATCCATTGTTGGAATCATCGGTAATGAAAAAGGTACCGCAGGCTTTTTAGTCAATTCCGATAAAGCAGGAGTGTTTGGAAAGCTTCTTCAAATTGGTGCAGTATCAACAACAGCCGATGCTGTGGTGCGCCACGGGGATGGAAGTTTTACCATTGCTGGATCAAGTAGTGAAACTTTGGCTGGCAAAAAAGTTGCAGGTTTAACTGATGGCATTCTGATCAAAATCTCCAAGGCCATGAAGATTACAAATGTTATTCGAAGCTCGGC
Source organism: Actinomycetales bacterium (assembly GCA_018970885.1). Taxonomy (GTDB): domain Bacteria; phylum Actinomycetota; class Actinomycetes; order Nanopelagicales; family Nanopelagicaceae; genus Planktophila. The sequence goes on along the minus strand of JAGWVL010000004.1, from coordinate 16,369 downwards.
TGTTAAAGGAAAGCGAATTTGGAATAGTGCCACATCTACATTGCTACTAGGTGGAGAAGTTGTTGTTGGAACTAAAAGTGAGACTGCTATTACCAAGTTTTCATCAACATTTGCACCAATGTGGACTTTTCGTTTTCCATCTACAGGTCCTGCGATGACCGCTGGATCAACTTATGCGGTGTTTATTTCAAATGGTGCAACCCCTCAGCTCAATTGGAAACCAAAGGCTGCAACACCTTTGCTTCTAACCTTTGACACAAAAGGCGCCATCATCGCGGCTGATAGCGGGCCGGTAGGGCAAAAGGAAGTGCTGGGAGTCCTAGTATCCAAGGAGTTAGGGCTCTTGGTGGTCACATCAAGCGCAGAATCGGTTTCGATTTTTACCCTCATTCCGCGGTAACCTAAACCCCCGCACATACAGTGCGTACATTAGAAATGAGAGCGTGAGTTATGGGTTCCGTAATTAAGAAGCGACGCAAGCGCATGGCGAAGAAGAAGCATAAAAAGCTTCTCAAGAAGACTCGCATTCAGCGCCGTAACGCTAAGTAAAAAATTACGGTTTAAGAAGTGCAAGCTTTCCATTAATAGTGGCAAGCAAGTGTTTAACTTTGTTTACAGTTACCCAAGCGCTCTGAGTAGGTTCAGAGCCTTGGGTGCTGCTAACTAGGCGGATTGCAGATTGGCCAAGGTCTTTCTTGCTTGTATCTAGAGCACATAATCTCTCTTGGCAGTTAAAGATAATAGTTTTTCCATCGGTGGTGATGTACTCACCTGGTATTCCAAAATTTTCAGTGGTCACCTTAGATACCTTTGTTGGATTATCTAAAAACGCCCAACGAATTTGATTTGCCTTTGGTGCTGTGGCTGCAGAGGCTGCAAGCCAGGTAGCAAACACACCTGAACTTGTCTTTGCTAATGCAACATCAAAACCAAAGATCAGTGCATCATCAGTTGAAATGTCAAGTGTTTGATATTGCCACGCTGTTGCTTCAACTGAAGTTCTGGTTGCGATTCGGACCGCTCCAGCTGTCATTTCCTTCTTTTGATTCATAGAAATTACAGAGTCGTATGCAACATATGTTGTTGTCCCATCAAAGATTGCCTGTAGATGGAAACCAACATCACCTGTAGTGCGACCATCTGTTTTGCGATCACCATCAACTAATTCATATCTCCAAGGAGCACCCTTGGTGCGGACTGCACCTAGCAATACACCTTGGGTCTCATCACGGTAAAAGACCTGAACGGCGCTAGCAGATGCAACACAAGCGTTCGCTACGCTGACATCACTTGAAGTGCGTACACGTATTGGATCTTCATAATTATTGACAGCTAGACCATTTCCATCAACGGTTTCAAAGGCAAAGTTCTTTCCGTTGTAGGTTGCATAGCGAAGATCCTTTTCAGTTGCATCGCTATAAAAGATATGCAGTGTTTGCTTTACTCCGCTGCCATTAACACACATACTGATAGCACCAGAAATGTTGTCTGTAGTCCTTCCACCAGATCCACCCGCGCCATCAACAGTTACTTTTTTCCAGCCCTTGCCTTCATAGGTTGCAAGTTTCAGATCACCGCTCTTGGTGTCGGTGTAGGCAATTGCAGGCTTTCCATTAAAAGTTGTACTTGCAACTGTCTTTCCATCAGCTGTGCCATCTAGAACGGTGCTCTTCCAGCCTGGTTGAGGAACAACAGCCTTTGTTATAACCGCTTCTGATACCCCTAAGGCATTTTTCGCGGCAACACTAAATGTGTATGAAGTTCCATTCTTTAATCCTGTGATTAGCAAGGGACTAGTTAGAGTCTTTTTCTCTTGGCCTGTCTTTACATTCTTGACAATATATTCAGTGATCTGAGCGGTACGAAGGTTTGTAGGAGGATCAAAGGAGATCAATGCAGATGAATCACCGGTAAAAGCTTGAGCATTGCGTGGTGATTGTGGCAAATCTGTTGCAACACCAACAGGAGGTTTACTGCGTAGATCCTCCATCATTGCTAGCAACAATGGTCCTGGCTCCTTGAATATTTCACCTGGATCAAGATTTGGAGTCATTACCGAATCGACACCTGCTTTTGAAAAGGTTGCTTCATCTAAGTGAGAGGTAGATGAACCCGACTCGTAACGAGCCGGTGTATACATCTTTGGCTTGACCCCACCATTTGCTTTGACAGCGTTTGCACCTGACCACACCAATGAAGAGGTAAGTGCAACACCTAACTCCTTTGATGGAGTTGGAAGATCAGCAAGACGACGACCATCAGCAGTCTGCAGGTACGCATCAAAAGGAGTTGGTTGATCCAGACTTCCTAAACCAAAAAAAGGATCGTATGCATCGTTGGAAAGGAAACCGAGACCATGGCCAATTTCATGCAGGAAAACAGATTGCAAATCATATTCATTGCTAGTTGGCAGACCATCGCCACGTGTATTCCAAGTTGCAGCAGAGTTCACTTGAATGACAATTTCTGGATTAGCTTTATCTAAATCTTTACCAGCTAATGCATTTGCTAGCGCAGATGGATACCACAATGATGGATCTGGTGCTCCAGAGAATGAAGAGAAGAAACTGCCAGGGCGGGCGCTGCCTAAAACTCCCCAAGAACTTGAACGACCCCACGAAGCATCTACTGATATCACTACTGAGGATTTAAAGTTTGCCGCCCAAATATCAATAGCTGCCTGTACCTCTTTTTTTGCCCACTCTGGAAAGTTGTTGTACTTAACTGAGAATTTAGATTTGATCTCGAGGTTCTTATTTTGAGTCGGTGCACTCGCTGTTGAAACTGGTTGGGTACCTGCATAAATATGTCCCCAGGTTGTTGCAGGAATTTGCTTAAATGTTAATGCTGGAGCAGCAGGGGCGGTTAGCAGCGCAAGAATTAACGCGCCAGCAAGGGCAAAGGGTCCCATTCCCTTGATGCGCATCATGGCCAAACGCTATCAGGGCTCTGCGCGTGGTTTAAGGTCAGGGGTAGGAAATACCAATTCTCTATGCAAATTTACAGGCAGAAAGGGCGCATAAATGACTATCGTGACAATTTATAGCCGAACTGGTTGCCATCTTTGTGAAGATGCATTAAAGGTCTTAAAGTCTTTAAGTGATGAGTTAAATTTTGAAATCAAAGAAGTTTTAATTGATGGAGATGAAGAGTTACAAAGATTGTATGGAGAGCAAATTCCAGTTACTCACATTGATGGTGTACACCATGATTATTGGCGGGTAGATCCTGAACGGTTTAGATCTTCCCTTGAAAAACATCGTCAGCATCAATAATTTTGTAGGAATACCCTTGTTCAGCCAAGAAGCGTTGGCGGTTTTGCGCAAAATCTTGATCAATGGTGTCGCGGGAAATGACTGAGTAAAACTTAGCTCCACGCCCATCAGATTTTGGTCGCAGGATTCGTCCTAAACGTTGTGCTTCTTCTTGGCGGCTACCAAATGCCCCAGATACCTGGATAGCGATAGTGGCATCAGGTAAATCAATTGAAAAGTTAGCTACCTTTGAAACCACAAGGCATTTGATCTCACCAGATCTAAATTTATTAAAGAGAATTTCGCGTTCTTTAACTGGAGTTTCACCCTTAATAAGCGGTGCACCCAAAACCTCCGAAAGTTCATCTAGTTGATCAATGTATTGACCAATTACTAATACCTGGTCTTCGACATGTTTCTCAACTAAAACCTCAACAACATCCCGCTTAGTACGGGTAGTTGCACAGTTACGATAACGATTTTCTGGCTCAGCGGTCGCATAAGCCAGACGTTCAGTTTCAGTGAGATTAACTCGAACCTCTATACATTCAGCAGGTGCGATATACCCTTGTGCTTCAATCTCTTTCCAAGGGACATCAAAACGCTTAGGTCCGATGAGTGAGAAAACCTCACCCTCCATTCCATCCTCACGAACCAAGGTTGCGGTTAGTCCTAAGCGACGACGGGATTGAATATCAGCGGTAAAGCGGAAGATAGGTGCAGGTAGAAGGTGCACTTCATCATAAATAATCAAGCCCCAGTCATACGAGTCGAAGAGATCCAAGTGCGCATAGACGCCATTCTTCTTTTTTGTCATTACTTGGTAAGTCGCGATAGTTACAGGGCGAATCTCTTTCTTGGCACCTGAATACTCACCAATTTCATCCTCATTAAGTGAAGTTTTCTTCAAAAGCTCATCGCGCCATTGACGTGCAGCAACTGTATTAGTCACCAAAATCAATGTAGTTGCTTTGGCATGTGCCATAGCCGCTGCACCAACAATGGTTTTTCCCGCGCCACAAGGAAGGACAACAACACCCGAGCCGCCATGCCAAAAACCTTCAGCTGCTAACTCTTGGTATGGACGGATCTTCCAATCATTTTGTAACAAGTTGATCTCGTGCGCCTGTCCATCGACATATCCAGCAAAATCCTCGGCTGGCCACCCTAAACGCAAAAGTGATTGCTTTATCTGTCCCCGCTGGCTTGGCAGTACAGCAATTGTCTCAGCATCAATTCGTGCACCTAACAATGGTGCAATCTTCTTAGCCCGAATTACCTCTTCAAGAACCGCGGTATCTGTTGTTACCAAGATCAATCCATGAACTGGATCCATCTCGAGTCGCAGACGACCATAACGAGACATTGTTTCAGCAACATCGATAAGAATCGAATGAGGAACGGCATACCGTGAATATTTAATTAAGGTATCGATAACTTGTTCAGCATCATGGCCGGCAGCGCGTGCATTCCACAAACCGAGCGGTGTTAAGCGATATGTGTGAATGTGCTCAGGCGAGCGCTCTAACTCAGCAAAAGGTGCGATAGCGCGTCGACACTCAACTGACATTGGATGGTCGATGTCGAGCAGAAGTGTCTTATCGCTCTGAACAATTAGTGGACCATCACTCATTGAGTAAATCCTTTATTAGCGCATGTAATAAATTGCTGCGAACTTCAAGGGTACTGATGTCTACCCATTCATGCGCGGCGTGAGCGCCATCTCCTACAGCTCCGAGTCCATCAAGGACCTGTGCCCCTGCAGCAGCGGCGAAGTTTCCATCACTTGCTCCACCAACAGATGCATGTCCAAGTGGTGGCATTCCTAGTTCTTTTGCAACCTTTTCGGCACGCTCATACAAAGCCATTGTTGATGAGGTTTCCAAGGGAGGACGATTGAAACCACCCGTGACTTCATAACGAGTAGCAGTATTAACAGGTTTCAATGCTTTGATCGCAGTATCAACCCGTTGCAGATCTGCCATTGAGTATGAGCGGATATCAATATCCAAAACAGCCAAATCAGGAACCGTGTTTGTTGTATTTCCAGCATGCAAAGTTGTTGGGACAACTGTGGTTCCATGCTCTGGATTTTCCAGCGCAGCAATGGCTAAAACTGCATGTGCAATTTCAGTTGTTGCGTTAACACCTTTTTCAGGTTCAAGTCCAGCATGTGATGCCTTTCCATGAATCTTTACTTGGTACATCGCTGTGCCTTTACGACCGGTCTTTACTTTTCCATTTAAAGTAGCCTCTAAAACTAAGACCGCTTTGGCTTTGGCAGAAACTTCTTTGATGAACTCTTTACTTGTCGCACTGCCAGTTTCCTCATCAGTTGTTGCTATGAGTGCTGCGCTTCCAGAGATTCCTTTCATCGCATACAACGCTTGGATGAATCCAGCTTTCATATCAAAGATTCCGGGACCGCGTGCAGCGGTGCCCTCAACCTGCCATAAGGGTTTAAATGAACCCTTAGGCCAAACCGTGTCTAAGTGAGCAAGAACCACGACATCAGGAGTTGAAGATCCCCACCAAAAGATTGGACGACCATTTACTTCACGGATATCTGCAGGTGTACCTAAAACTCGGGTTGCGATTTGATTTGCAAGTTCGATGACATCGCGGCATGACTGAAGATCTTCAGTTGGAGATTCCAACTTAACTAACGCTTCTAGGTCTGCCAACATGGGTTAAGTCTATAGTGGTGCTACACCGGTGATACGTGGAATTCTGAAGGATTGGACCTCACCGGTAGCGTGATCACGTGCAATTAAGGCTCCAGCGCTAATGCGGATTGGATCGATTATTCGGTGTGTAACACCACCATTGTTATCGGCATAGCCAATTGAAAGGGTCTTTTCATCGATGATGAATTGATTGAGAATCTCCATTGTTTCATTTGCTGTTGTTCGAGGTAGCTGACCCAGCGCTTCACTTGCGACTTGACGTAGCGTTGATTGGCGATGAGTAGATTTTTCACCAGTTCGTATAACTCGGATAGCTGCGCTAATTACTTCAGGAGTCGGAGTCTCAATTTCACCAATAATTCGTGGTGGTCTTGGCTTTGCGGTTGAACGGTTTGATTTAGGACCTGTAAGTATCATGCCATTAGCTGATTCACCAGCTGGTAAGTATCCTGCTTCTCGTAATAAGCGCATCGCATCTGTTGCATCCATATCGCAGATAACAACTTCAGGGGCAATTCTGCGCAAGTAAAGCAATTCTAACTTCTTGTCATTCATGATTTGTGAGATCAAGGCAGTATCTTCACAACGAATAAATGAAGATGTATTTCCAACCCGCAACTTTCCATGCTTCTTTGCTACATCTGCAATTAAGTACTCCAGTGGTTGTGGCATTGGGGTTTTAGAAGTTTTTGCTAAGAAGGTTTTAATCTCATCGCCAGTCTTGCCGTGGTCTAACGCTCTACGAATCGTTGCCTCAGTAAATCGATAAACAGTCGCACCCCCGCGACTTTCAATCTCAGCCATCATTGCAAGTGCTTGTGAGATTTCATGTTCTAAAGGCCCAGGTGCAATTGCTGTGTTATCGCTCTGAATTAAAATGTGATCAACTGTCTTTGGAAGATTCTCGTTAATGGAATTTAAATCATCACCATTTAGAAACTCAAGACCAAACTTAGAGATAGCTCCCTGTCCAGTTATTCCAAGCCATTCCGCCTCGCGCAGCGTCCATTCCGCTAACTCTTCTTGCAGAGATGAGTTTCGCCGAACAGGTGCCCGCCATAGAAGGAGTTCTTTAAAGCTATTCCATTCAGGAGCGATTCCTGGATTTTCTCGTAAAAGATCAAGGGTAAGTGCACGCACGCGGGCTGCATTTACACGGTCTAGCTCTGGACCGAGAGCGGCAACATTCTTTGCCTCTGCGCGACCGACTAATCCGCTAACTCGAGAAGTAATCAACCACTGAGAAGCTAACATCTGCCAGCGATCGGCAGGTGTTTGCATTAACCAAATATCAAACTTATTGCTTGGCATAATTCTTTCATCGCCATCAATACTTAAAAGTGATGCCAGGTAAGCAAGTTCGGCTATAAATGCGGCGCATGATTCATCAATACCCAAATGTGCCGAAATTACCTTTAGATCTCTTACCCCTAATCCACCGGCACGTAATGCATCGGCCGGTTCATCGGCCCAAAAGTTAAGCAACTCTTCAACCCAGCGAAGAACTGTAGAAACATTTGCGATTGCAGCAAGATTTACTTGGCGCTCATCTCGCCTACTTCCGGATAACTTTGGCTCTGTGACAAATCGCTCTTTATGAACCTTTCCTCCACGAAGTTGAATAGCAACCTCACGAGTCAAAATCACAGTTCGTTGATCGAGCGGAACAAGGAACTTTTTTTCCAAAAGCCAAGCAACACCTGGCCCTGGGTTTTTAATGTCTCCAACACTTCCGCGTGGTGGTCCCCACATAAGACGTTCCAGAACTTTTTGTGCATCAGCTGGTGCATCTTTGAGCTCAGATAATTTCAATTTCACCATTGATGCCGGGCCAAGCCCTGCAGGCTCTGCTCCAATTACTTCACGCAATTGTGTGGGTAAACGCATTCCATCATCTGATGGATAAATCAAACCAACCATTACCAAGTGTGAAAGAGCGGCTTGAGCCTCCTTTTCGGTAAGAGCTACAACCTCTTTTTCAGTAAAGGGTTCATTAATCGATGCAGCAGCTTCTAAAACCTGAAACTGCCATTGGTTCAGAGAATCAATTGCCCGAGCAAGGCTTGGTGCAGAACAGGCACGAACAGCAAGAGATGCGATGTCAGCCGGAACCGGGGTAATCAAATCTGGGCGTGCGTTAAAAAGATTGAGCAAGGCTTCATCATCAACACTACGTAGGTAGTCGGAGAAGGATCGCATTTCCATAACTTGCCTACATTACTGGCATATCGGAACTTCTTGTTAATCAGCCTCTTCGTTTACGCGGAGTCAGCCAGGTTCCTAGAGCGGCGAAGCGAACAACGATGGGGGAGATCGCTTTGCCGATGAAGCGAGCTTTTCTGAAGTCATGAATTGGCCACCCTTCAGCCATCGCTCGCAAACCTAATAGCGCATCTGGATTTATTGCCGATGGATGACCAACACATTGCAACAGTGGTAAATCATTGTTGCTATCAGAAAATGCTAGACATTGACTAAGGTCAAAGCCCTTTTCAGCCGCAAGTTCAATTACCGCAATTGCTTTTTCCTTTCCATGCAACAAAGGTCCATTCATACGACCGGTATATGTTCCATCTTTAATTTCAGCTTTACTGCCAAGCGCACCCGTTAGACCCAATCGGTTTGCAATTACAATAGCCATGTCTTCTGGTGCGGCGGTAACTAAATACACTTCGACACCTTCTGCAACCAAGGCTTGTGCGATATCAATTGTTCCTTGCCACATCGCAGGGGAGACATATTCATCATAAATTTCTTGAGCGATTGCTTCGATATCTTTTACATTGTGTCCACCAATAAAATCTGTGGCAGCATCCTGGAACCTTTGAATTTCTTCTTTGTTTTCCTTACCCGTTAAGCGAAATCTCAGGTTCGCCAAAACAAATCGAGAAATATCCTTCTTAGTGAAATAACCACGCTGATACATACCTCGGCCCAAGAAGTAAATTACTGAACCACGAATAAGCGTGTTATCGACATCAAAGAAGGCAGCCCGTTTGCTTGTGAGTGCCATGTCACTACCTTAGCGAGAGAACTCCTTGAGAGACGCTTTATGCTTTCCCAATGAGTTCAACAGTGCATGTAGTGCGCCACGGAGAGGTACATAATCCTGACAAAATTTTGTACGGCCGTCAGCCTGGCTGGAGTTTGTCTGAGCGTGGGCAAGAAATGGCGAAAACAATTGCTGAATGGTCCAAAACCTTAGATCTAGGAGCACTTCACGTCTCACCCCTTCAGCGCGCACAAGAAACAGCAGCACCCATCGCAGCTGCACACAACATTTCAATAACAACTGATGAACGACTAATTGAAGCTGCAAATGTTTTTGAAGGGAAACCATTTGGCGTTGGTGATGGGGTTTTACGTCACCCAGCAGCATGGAAACACTTATGGAATCCGTGGAAGCCATCATGGGGTGAGCCTTACGAACAGCAAATCACTCGCATGCTTGCAGCGGTCTTTGCTGCAAATAAAGCAGCAAGTGGGAAAGATGCAATTTGTGTATCTCATCAATTACCAATTTGGATTTTAAGAAGTGCGATCGAAAATCGGTCAATGCTTCATGATCCTCGAAAACGTGAATGCTCCTTGGCTTCGGTGACAAGTATTCACTTTGATGATGAAGGAATGATTTCTGGACTTACCTACTCCGAACCTGCACGCCACTTGCTCCCAGAGAAAAAATAATGAAAAAACTTACCGCTTTAATCATGCTTATATTTTTATTATCAGCATGCGGAGGTGGCGGAAGTTCAAGCTCTGAAGAAAGTTTTGTATCTGGTGACGGCTCAACAACTTACATCAAGGTTTCAGATCGTAAGATTGCACCTGCAATTACCGGAATGACTTTGTCCGGATCCAATTACACCTATCGGAAAGATAGAGTCGCAGTTGTTAATGTTTGGGCTTCATGGTGTTCACCATGTCGTGCTGAGGCTCCAACCTTGGTTGCCTTGGCAAATAAGTACACAGATGTTGCCTTCATTGGAATTTTGACCAGAGACAACCCAGCAAATGCTGAAGCCTTTGAACGTAGATTCAAGATCCCTTATCCAACGGTGATAGATGACTCGATTCTTATTGGTTTTAAAGGCTCATTACCCGCTAATGCAATCCCGACGACGGTTATTTTGGATAAAACTGGGCGGGTAGCTGCACGTATCTCTGGGGTAGTGACTGTTGCTTCGCTCTCTGAATTGATCGAGAAGGTGTCTGCCGAATGAGAGATTTCTTTGTTGAGCAGATCTTTTCAGGCTTTCTAGTCACAGCTTTTCCATTTGCCTTTATCGCAGGTGTTATCTCCTTTCTTTCACCATGTGTTCTACCTCTTGTTCCGGGATACCTTTCATTTGCTGCAGGTTTTTCAGTAAGTCGTGGAAAGGTGCTGCTGGGATCATTACTATTTGTTCTTGGCTTTAGCTTAGTTTTTATCTCATATGGAGCTTTGTTTGGCGGTTTAGGAAATCAACTATCAGCCAATGAGGAAATTATCTCTCGAATTCTTGGCGTATTAACAATTTTTCTAGGATTTATTTTTTATGGTCGCTTTCCTTTCTCTCCCACGATTCGACCAAAGATGCGCACAACTGGTGGATTATTAGGAGCGCCAATGTTGGGAGTCCTCTTTGGTATCGGTTGGACACCTTGTATTGGTCCAGCACTTGCCGCAGTTCAAACTCTGGCTTTTCAAGAATCAAGTGCGGTCCGTGGTGCGGTTCTTTCCTTTGGTTACTGCCTCGGTCTTGGTTTACCTTTCATCCTTTCCGGATTGTCATTAGATAAATCGGCAAAGCTTCGTTCATTCATTTATCGTCGTGGAGATCTAGTTTCTAAGATCGGTGGCATTTTCTTAATTACTATTGGCGTATTGCAAGTGTTGGGTTTCTGGAGTCAGATCATGAACTCACTTCGAGCATTAATCTCTGACTTTGTTCCGGTGATCTAATGAGTCAACAAACACAGATCCCTGAACTCGATAGTGTCGGTTTACTTCGCTACGCCTGGAGACAATTAACAAGTATGCGAACAGCGTTGATTTTGCTGCTCATGGTTGGCGTTGCAGCTATACCGGGTTCTTTATTCCCGCAGCGGACTCAAAACCCGCTTCAAGTGGGTCAATACTTCAAGGATTCGCCAGATGCAGCTCGCTGGATGGATCGTTTCTACTTATTTGATGTCTACGGTTCGCCCTGGTTTAGCGCGATTTACATTCTGCTCTTTATCTCATTAATTGGTTGCGTTTTGCCACGCACCTTTGAACATTTCAAAGCCGCTCGTGCGCTGCCTCCAACGACACCAAAGAACCTTTCACGTTTAGAGCATCACCAGTCTTGGAGCGCACAAGGTAATGAGTTAGAACTTGCACGTAAGTGGTTTAAAGCAAAACGTTTTAGAGTTCTAGAAGTTGACGGTTCGATCTCGGCGGAAAAGGGTTTTACACGTGAAACTGGAAATCTCTTTTTCCACCTAGCTTTAATTTTAATTTTATTAGGAATCAGTTTCAGTTCTCTATTTGGTATGCGTGGTGAAGCAATCGTCAATGTTGGCGAGAGATTTGTTAATACCCCTACGAGTTATGACACTCTCAACTATGGGAAACTTTATAAAGACTCAAACATTCCATCATTTATGTTGACGGTGGATAAGTTTGTAGCGCAATACAACGTTGAGACTAGCGCTCCTGAAGATTACACATTAGATGTCTCATTACTGAGAGATGGTTCAACCACCATTGAGAAGAAGAGAATCAAAGTAAATAGTCCAATGACCATCGGAAGTACACGTGTGTATCTACAAGCCAACGGATATGCACCAGTTGTGACTGTTCGCGATTCAAAAGGTGATGTTGCATTTCAAGGGCCCGTGACATTTCTTCCGCAAGATGCCAATCTTCGATCAATAGGTGCGATCAAAGTTCCAGATGCTGATCCACAAATTGGTTTCTTAGGTTCCTTTCTTCCGACATATGTTCGTGAAGGTGCAAATGGCGGAGCGAGTGCCTTTCCTAAAGCACTCAACCCACGGCTGTTACTTTCTGTGTGGAGCGGTGATTTAGGTCTCGACTCAGGAATTCCTCAATCTGTTTATCGAATAGATACGACAGGTATGAAGCAGATCGGATTAAAGGGGTTAAAGCCTGGTGAAAGTTATGTTTATGAGGGTGGATCCATAACTTTTGAAGGTTATGTTCAGTGGGTAAACCTGAACTTCGTTGCAGATCCCGGAAAGAAACTTGCATTGCTTGGCGGTATCGTTGCGATCCTTGGATTACTCGCATCTTTGTTTACTCGTAGACGACGTATTTGGATTCGTGTTGGCGATGATGTAGAAGTTGCAGGTTTAGCCAAGAATGCAGCCCCAGGGCTCGAGCTTGAAATTCAAGGTTTTGTAAAGATGTTAAAGGGAGAGAAATAGATGTCACGTTCATGGGCTTTTACATCAAACTACTTGGTGTACTCAGCTTTGGCTGTCTATGCAATCTCTTTTCTTGCGCATGCTCTAGAGACAGCTTGGGCGGTAAAGGTTCCAACGGACAAGAACTCAACTTTGGATTACAAGCGCACTGAAAAGGTTGCTCGAATCGCAACAGCGATGATGATCCTAGGCTTCTTCTTACTCTTTGCCGGAGTTATCGCCCGTGGTATTTCTGCAGGCAGAGTTCCTTGGGGAAATATGTATGAGTTCTCAATTACTGGGGCTTTAGCATTTTCAGGAGCTTATTTAATTGCACTTCGTAAATTTGACCTTCGTTGGTTGGGACTTTTAGTTTCAATATCTGTGTTATTAACTATCGGTACAGCAATCACAGTTTTGTATGTTCCTAGTGCACCTTTAGTTCCTGCGCTTAAGTCTGAATGGCTGCTCATTCACGTTTCCACAGCGATTATTTCTGGTGGGGTTTTCTTGCTATCAAATGTGATTGCTGCCGCTTACTTATATCTGGATCGCATGGAGAGCAAGGGCGAGCGAACACAGTGGGCTAAGCGTCTGCCAGATTTAGAGTCACTTGATCTACTTTCATATCGACTAGTTGCATTTGTATTTCCATTGTGGACATTTTCAGTTATCGCAGGTGCGATTTGGGCCGAGAGTGCTTGGGGTCGTTACTGGGGTTGGGATCCAAAAGAAACCTGGGCCTTCATCACTTGGGTTGCATACGCGGCATATCTTCACGCCCGTGTAACCATTGGATGGCGCGGTCGCCGAGCAGCATGGTTATGCCTCTTTGCTGGCTCAACATTTTTGTTTAACTATATTTATGTAAATATTTGGGGAACTGGAAAGCACACCTACTCAGGGCTCTAATGTTTTGAAACTCCTAGAGTTTGCCTAAGAAATCAGGATCATCATCTGGAGGCAGGATGCGGCGCTTTGGTGCTCTTCCGCCTTTACGCTTATTTCGTCCCGCGACTAAGTAAGCAATTGGTCCAATCGCAGCAGCCTGTGGTCCCAAAATGATAATGAGCAACAACCATCCCCACTTTGGAAGGTTCTTAATCTGCGACTCATCTGTGCGTGCACAATCAATGAGTGCGTAGATGGTTAGACCAAAGACCAGAATTACTGGGATGAGTCTTGACATGTTCTTAGTGTATCCCTAACCCAATAGCTAGCAATATAGAAAAAACCATTTGCAGCTTTCCGGTTCGACCTAGAACTGGAATCAGCTCTTTGCCTGAAATTCCACTTAAAACCTGCCTTGAAATCGCGATACTCATTGGCAGTACAAGGAGAGTAAGTAGCGCCGTTGGAATCAGAGTGGCTATTGCAGCAAAGTGAGCAAGAGCTAAGAGCGCTGCATACATCAATCGTGCATTGCGATCACCGATGCGAACCGCAACCGTTAACTTTCCGGCCAAGGCATCTTTTGGTCTGTCTCGTAAATTATTAATTGCCAAGATTGCACAAGAGAGTGCACCCATAGGAATCGAGACAATAAAACTTAGTAGGGTGATTTTCTCTGTTTGTGTGTAGTAAGTGCCCATGGTTGCAACAACACCAAAGAAGAGGAATACGGATAAATCTCCAAGGCCTTTATAACCATAAGGATTATCTCCACCGGTATATCCCCAAGCTGCTGCGATTGAGATAACTCCAATAAGAATTAACCACGGTGTTGTTAAAAGTGCGAGCCAAGCACCAGCGATGCTTGCGATGGCAAAGGAAATAAAGGCGGCGTTCCTTACCGCTGAAGCGGTGGCCATTCCGCTTGCAACTAAACGAGTTGGGCCGACTCGGTCTTCATCGGTGCCCTTAACTCCATCGCTGTAATCATTTGCAAAGTTCACACCAATTTGCAGCCAGACCGCGACCTTTAATGCAAGGGCTGCACGGAACCAATTGAAATCAGCACCTACCAAAGCGGTAGCTACGACGACTGGTGCGATAGCTGCTGGAAGTGTGCGCGGACGGGCGCCAAGTATCCACTTATTCATGTGATATTCCTTGTGCCAATCTCTTACGATCAACTTTTCCAATACCTAGCAATGGTAGCGACTCTACAAAGTGAATACCCTTTGGTTTTGCAAAACTTCCAAGTCTGTTCTCAAGTACAGTTGTAATGCTCTCACGATCAACTTGGCCAACTACTGCAACATGCAAGGATTCTCCCCATTGCGGATCTTCGACAGAAAATGCTGCACATTGGATTGCTGGAAATAAATCAGTCAGGATACTTTCAACTTTATTTAAAGAAAGATTCTCACCACCGCTGATAATCACATCATCAGATCTTCCAATTACAACAACTTTGCCATCCACAACTTCGCCTAAGTCGTTAGTCTCAAACCAGCCATCATTTAAATTGAGATTAAGCGCTAGGACCTTTCCGCGAATAAAGATAGATCCTCCACGAATTTCGAGCTCTACACCATCAAGAATTTCGCCGTTGTAGACACAGCCACCAGATGTTTCGCTCATTCCATAGGTTGTAACAACCCTTATACCTGCAGCTATGGCTTGATTTCGAACACCTGCAGATAGTGCAGCGCCTCCAACAAGAACACCCTTTGCTCCCTGTAGATGCTTCAGTAAGTGATCATCACCATTTAAAGCGCGAAAAAGTTGAGTAGGAACAATTGCAGTGAAATCAACTCGAGGATACTCACCCACGTGATTACGAAGATCAACGGGAATAGTCCCTAATTCAATTGCGCGCACAAAGACATTCACCGCTGCAACATGTGTGAGCGGCAGAAGTAAAGACCAGGTATCTCCAGATTTTGCTTCAAGAAAAGAGTTTGATGCGCGAGCAGATGACAACAGAGCGTTAGCTGAAAGAGAAATCTCCTTTGGCGTTCCTGTTGTTCCAGATGTTCCTATGACTACCGCCGCCTGTGCTGGGGCGAACTCAGATATGACCTCACCAAATCCAAGGGTGGGTCCATTACCTGCGAGAGCCGCTGTGATGTCCCTCGCTAATTGAGGAATTTCGCATGCAGGGCTGACCCGCAGAATTTTTCGTTGTGACGAGTTATCCATTGCCGTCGTAGGCTATCGCTAGCAACGACGATGGAGGAAATGTGAGCAAGCCGATCAAGCGCGAATTTGGTAGCCGTCAGATTCCACAATGGGTGACCGCCCCTGGTGGAGAAGATTTCATCGATATCAAATACCAAATGGGTGATGGAATCGCCAAAATCACTATTAATCGACCACAGCTTCGCAACGCTTTCCGTCCACAAACAATTATTGAATTAATCGAGGCCTTTAACTTAGCGCGCGACAATGAAGAGGTTGGCGTCATTATCTTTACAGGTGAAGGCACCGAAGCCTTTTGTTCTGGTGGTGATATCAGCGTCCGCGGTGATGATGGTTACTTGGGCGAGGATAAGTTGGCGAAAAAAGGAATCGGTCGTCTCAATGTTTTAGATCTTCAGGTTCAAATTCGTCGCACACCAAAACCAATCGTTGCAATGGTTGCCGGTTGGGCTATTGGAGGAGGACATGTTCTACATGTCGTGTGTGATTTAACTATTGCAGCTGACAATGCAAAGTTTGGTCAAACAGGTCCAATGGTTGGTTCATTTGATGGTGGCTATGGTGCAGGTTTACTCGCTGCACATGTTGGACAGAAGAAGGCACGTGAGATTTGGTTTATGACACGTGAGTACAACGCACAAGAAGCATTAGATATGGGATTGGTAAACACCGTTGTTCCACTCGCTGAACTCGAAGCAGAAACTGTTTCTTGGTGCCGCGAAATGCTTCGCAATTCACCGATGGCATTGCGCTTACTTAAGGCAAGCCTAAATGCTGCAACAGATGGGTTAGCTGGAGTACAACAGCTTGCAGGTGATGCGACACTTTTGTTTTACATGACTGAAGAAGGGCAAGAAGGTCGTGACGCATATCAACAAAAGCGCAAGCCTGACTTCGGAAAATTCCCTAAGCGCCCATAATTTATGGATCAACAACTTCTCGATACTT
>JAGWVL010000032.1 GCA_018970885.1 Actinomycetales bacterium | reverse complement strand
CGTTCTGGATAAGGGATAAATGCGCTCTTCATAGCGTTAATAGTGAGCCTTTGGAGCTCGGCAAAATCCCATCCGAAGGCCTTTACCGCCTCCTCCATCTCAAAGGAAAGTGAAGTCTGACTCATGAGTCGATTATCCGTGTTCAGTGTTACCCGGAAGCGAAGCTTTGCAAGAACACCGATGGGATGTTCAGCATAACTTGCTGCTGCTCCAGTTTGTAAATTTGATGTCGGACATAGCTCCAATGGAATTCGACGATCACGAACATATGATGCGAGGCGCCCTAACTTTGGTTCAGGACCTGAAAAATCAATGTCATCAATAATTCGAACGCCGTGACCTAATCGTTCGGCTCCGCAGAGTTGGATCGCTTCCCAGATTGAGGGGATTCCATACGCTTCACCAGCATGGATAGTAAAATGGGCATCTTCTTTACGAAGATAATCAAAAGTATCTTTTTGATCAGATGGCGGGAAACCATCTTCAGGACCAGCGATATCAAAGCCAACGACTCCTTTGTCTCGGTACTTAACAACTAATTCGGCAACTTCTTGAGAATTCTTATTCTGACGCATTCCACACAAGAGAGAACGCACCTCAATTGGGAATCCTTCCGCTTTCGCTTCCTGCATGCCGATTGCGTATCCTTCTAAAGTTGCCTCGACAACATCTGACATCGACAAACCCTTTTCAGTAAAGAGTTCAGGTGCGCCACGGACTTCGGCATACACAACGCCATCACGTGCAAGGTCAAGTGCACACTCTTTTGCGACTCGAACGATGTCCTCACGGCGCTGCATAACAGCGATTGTGTGGGAAAAGGTTTCTAGGTAACGAACTAAGGATCCGGAATCACATGATTCACGAAACCAGGTTGCAAGCTCAACTGCATCGTGAGTTGGAAGCGCGGTATAACCAATCTCTTGAGCTATGTCGATAATTGTTTGCGGGCGAAGGCCACCATCGAGGTGATCATGCAACATCACCTTAGGAACTAACTTGATCTGCTCCTTGGTTGGAAGTGAATTCATAGCCATCTTCTGAGCCCCTTAATCAACGATACGTTCAACAATAAGTGGAAGGCGATCGATTCCGCCAACTGGCATATCGCCGATGGTTACTGAGTTGTCTAGGGACTCCAACGCCCGCGTAAAGGCGGCAGGAGTGTCTGTGTGGAGCGTATAAAGAGGCGCGCCAGCAGCGATCTGCTCCCCTGGTTTGGCGTGGATCTGAATACCAGCCCCTGCCTGAACCACTTCGCCCTGGCGTGAACGGCCAGCACCTAAACGCCAGGCTGCCATTCCAACCTTCATCGCATCCATCGAAAGAATAGTTCCGCTGCTGTCTGCAGTGACAACTGTGTTTTCACGAGCAACTGGAAGCTTTGCATCGGGATCTCCACCTTGTGCTGAAATCATCTGACGCCATACATCCATCGCTTTTCCATTTTTTAATGCAGCTGCAGGATCTGCACCTTTTATGCCAACAAGTTCCAACATCTCTTGTGCAAGCAGAACAGTTAATTCAACAATATCCGCGGGTCCGCCTCCGGCTAGAACTTCAACTGATTCACGAACCTCCAGAGCATTTCCGGCGGTTAATCCAAGTGGAACATCCATTGCGGTAACTAAAGCCAGAGTTTTTACTCCCGCACGCTTTCCAAGTCCAACCATTACATGTGCAAGCTCTTTTGCCTTTGTCGGATCGCTCATAAAAGCACCGGCACCAGTTTTAACATCTAACACAAGAGCACTTGTTCCTTCAGCGATTTTCTTGCTCATGATTGATGATGCAATCAGCGGAATCGCTTCAACAGTTGCCGTTACATCACGAAGTGCGTACAACTTTTTATCTGCTGGTGCTAATCCCGCACCCGCTGCACAAATAACCGCTCCGCAATCTTGTAAGACTTTAAGCATCTCTTCATTTGATAACGATGCACGCCACCCCGGAATCGATTCCAGTTTGTCTAAGGTTCCACCAGTATGGCCTAATCCGCGGCCAGATAATTGAGGAACCGCTGCACCACATGCTGCAACTAATGGAGCTAAGGGCAAGGTGATCTTGTCGCCGACTCCACCAGTCGAGTGCTTATCAACGGTAGGTCGTGACAAGGCTGACCAATTCATTCGCTCGCCACTATTAATCATGGCATCGGTCCATCTAGAAATTTCGCGGTTTTCCATGCCGTTGAGCAAAATTGCCATTAAAAGCGCTGACATCTGTTCATCTGCGACCGCACCACGTGTGTAGGCATCAATCACCCAATCAATTTGGGGATCTGTCAGCGAATGGTGGTCACGCTTTGCCGCAATGATTTCTGCGGCGGAGAAGGCTTCAATCATCTATCGCTCGTTGCGATCTAGATCCTCGGGACCAAAAGCCCACGGCAGCATCGCTGACATCTTCTGTGGACCTTCATCGGTCATCAGTAACGCCTCTGGTCCACCATGTTCAAACAACAGTTGGCGACAACGCCCACATGGAGCAAGGTAATCCCCCTGGCCATCAACGCACACAATGGCAACTAATCGACCACCACCAGTTGAACAAAGATTTGAAACTAAACCACATTCAGCACACAGGCCAACACCGTAGCTGGCATTTTCAACATTGCAACCGGTAACGATGCGACCATCATTAACCAATGCTGCAACACCTACCGGAAACTTTGAGTATGGCGCATACGCCATCTTCATCGCACCAATTGCTGATTGATGAATTGATTCCCAGTTGATGGCTGTCATCGAAGCCCACCACGACGGTATGGAATTCCATCCGCTGCTGGCATTCGTAATCTTTGCGATGCCAATGCCATCACAAGAATTGTTGCGATGTATGGAGTCATGGTTACCAATTGTCCTGGTAACGCATCAACTGCGAAGTAGAACCACAAAGTAAATCCGGCAGCTGCAACACTTAATATCGCACTCATCTGCTTTCCAGACTTGAACTTTCTAAATGCAACAAATGCCAGAATGACAACGATAAAGAGAAGCAAAGCGTGGATCGCCGCTGAATCACGAAGTTGCAAGGCATCGGCAAAACCAAAGAGTCCGGCACCTGCTAGCAAACCACCTGGACGGTAATTACCAAAGAGAAGTGCGGCCAATCCAATGTATCCACGGCCTGCAACCTGGTTCTCCTGATAGTTGCTTGCAGCAACGATCGCTAGGAAACCTCCACCTAAACCTGCAAAACCACCTGAAATAAGCACACCCGCATACTTCATCGCATAAACATTTACACCTAGAGATTCAGCTGCAACTGGTGCTTCGCCCGCGCTTCGCAGACGCAGACCAAAGGCGGTACGCCACAAAATAAAGTAAGCCAGCGGAACAAAGCAGATCGCTACAACGGTTACATATGAAACATCTCCGGTTAGACCGCGCAGGATTGAGGCCATGTCAGAGATGAAGAACCAGTTGAGATTTGCGATTGATCCCAAAAGGTCAGGGCTCTTCCAGCCAAAGTAATGTCCACCCGAAAGTACCGGCAATCCATTAAGCGAAATAGATTCGATACCTGGAGATTGTGATGGCCCCGGCCATGATCCGCCTTGGTACAAAAGGGTAGATAAGTAACGAACTAAACCAGCTGCGATGATGTTGATTGCAACACCGGATACAACGTGATCGACACCAAAGGTAACTGTTGCGATCGCATGTACTAAAGCACCAATTAATCCAAAGATCATCGCTGCAAATAAACCTGCCCACGGTCCGTGCTGTGAACCGATGTATCCCCCAGCCCACGCACCCATGATCATCATGCCTTCTAGGCCGATGTTCACGACACCTGCGCGCTCAGAGAACAAACCGCCAAGGGCTGCAAGAACAATTGGTACTGATAACAATAGGGCTGCAGATGCTGTACCTGAACTTGTTAGATCAGATGCACCTGTAATGATTCGAATCGATGCCAAGACAAAAACCAGCATCGTTGCATAGCGAAGAATCTTCATAGCCTTCATGCCTGCACCACCTTTGCTAGCTCTTTACTTTGCAACGTTAACCTAAAACGTCTGACTACTTCGTAAGCAACTACAGAGCTGAGCAGAATAGAGCCCTGCATAATGACATAGGTTTCAGGTGCGATATCAATAAGCTCTAACGCTCTGGAGCTAACTTCAAGGAAGCCAAAAAGCAGGGCGCTAATCGCCATTCCACCTGCGGAGTTTCGTCCAAGCAAAGCAACTGCGATCGCAGAGAAACCAATACCTGCGCGGAAACCAAGGTTGTACGAATGTGTTTGACCTAGAACTTCCGGCAAACCTGAAAGACCTGCAATCGCACCAGAGATAACAAGTGCAATAAAGGTCATTTTCTTTGAATTAACCCCGCTGACACGAGCTGCAATTGGATTTAAACCAGATGCACGTAATTCAAAGCCAAAACGAGTGCGATTAACAACAAACCAGAAAGTAAGTCCTAGGGCTACGGCAACAAAGAACATTCCATACACACCGCCACCTGGCTGATCTTCAACACCAAGCTTGCGAAGCAGTGGCATTAAATCTGGAATCTGTGCAGATGCTGGAAGCTGCTTGGTTTGAAGGTTGTTTGAGCCTTCTTCAACTAAGGCAAAGTGCTTAGATAACAAATATGCAGATAAGCCACCAGCTAAAGCATTGAGCATAATTGTCGAGATAACCTCGTTCACACCACGCTTTACCTTTAAGTAAGCGGCGATCGCAGCCCATAAACCACCAAAGGTCATGGCAACGATAAAGACCGCTGCAACATGTAATACCGGAGGTAGTACAAACATCGCTCCGATGTAACAGCTAAACAGCGCACCTAAACGCAATTGACCTTCGACACCGATATTGAAGAGACCGGCTCGGAAAGTAACCGCAATCGCGATAGCTGCGATGTAGTAAGGCGTTGCGGTGTTAAGAACCTCCATAAGTGAACCAGCTGTGGTGCCGAACTCCCACATGGTTTTAAAGGCATCGACCGGTGATTTCTTACTTGCAATGACAGCAAGGCTCGAAATTAAAATTGAGAAGATTGCTGCAGCAAGTGGGGCGGCAATTGCTAAGCCAACCTTGCTAGGGGTGAACTTTCTTGAAAGTGCGTTACTCATGCTGCACCTGTCATCGCTGAGCCCAGTTGCTCTGGGGTCGTCTTTGCAGGATCTAATTCAGCGGTAATTGCTCCACGTAACATAACGAGCAAACGATCAGACATTCCAATTAACTCTTCTAGATCTGCAGAAATAAGCACGATCGCCATTCCCTTTTCCCGGGCTTTGCGAAGCTCATCCCAAATCGCACCTTGTGCTCCAACATCTACACCACGAGTTGGATGCGAGGCCACCAACAATGCAGGTGCCTTACTCATTTCGCGCCCAACAATAAACTTTTGCTGATTTCCACCAGATAGAGCTGCCGCTAAAGTGTCTGGCCCAGGTGCTCGAACATCAAACTCCTGCATGATTGTGCGAGTGCTATCGATAGTTGCCTTCTTATCAATCACAAAACCGCGCATAACAGGTTTGCTGCGTTGGTGGCCAAGAATTCTATTCTCCCATAATGGTGAGGTCATCATTAAAGCTTGGCGTTGACGATCTTCTGGAATCAATCCGATACCTAGATCATGTCTATCTGCAACACTTAATTCATCAATAGAAGTACCATGAAATTCAATTGAACCGTTGTAATCACGAAGTCCCATAATCGCTTCTACAAGTTCTGCTTGGCCATTTCCTTCAACTCCTGCAATACCTACAACTTCTCCTGCATGCAGATTAAAAGATATATTTGAGAGCAGATCCCGACTTCCAGTTGCAGTCGGAATGGAAACATCTTTGAGTGCCAAGGTGATCTCATCACGGCGGGTGTGTCCTAATGTTGAAGGTTTTGGCAGTTCGCTACCAACCATGAGCTCTGCTAATTGGCGAGCGGTTACATCCTTGGATTTCACCTCAGCTACTGTTGCACCCTGTCGAACAACCGTGACCTCATCGGCAACACGCAAAACCTCATCGAGCTTGTGAGAGATAAAGATGACCGCCATACCTTGGGCACGTAAACCTTCGAGGGCTTGAAAAAGATCATCAACCTCTTGTGGGACCAATACCGCTGTGGGTTCATCAAAGATCAATATATTTGCACCGCGGTATAAGACCTTTAAAATCTCTACCCGCTGGCGCTGTCCAACTCCTAGCTCTTCAACAAGAACATCTGGATCAATATCTAGGCCATACTGCGCCGCCATTTCGACAACCTTGGCGCGAGCACCTACAAAATCAATTGTCGCGCCATGCTTTGGCTCTGAGCCTAAAATAATATTTTCAAGAACGGTGAAATTATCTGCCAACATGAAGTGTTGGTGGACCATTCCGATACCGGCTTCAATTGCATCGTTAGGGTTCTTAAAGTGAACCTCTTTGCCATTTACTAAAATCTCGCCACTATCTGGGCGTTGCATGCCGTACAAAATCTTCATTACCGTTGACTTACCAGCGCCATTTTCACCAACGAGTGCGTGCACAGTTCCTGTTTCAACCTTGATTGAAACATCCTTGTTCGCAATAACGCCTGGGAAGCGTTTCGTTATGTGTCGCAGTTCTACTGCTACAGACACTATGAGTCTCCTTTGACTAGCACCGCATGAAAAACATTTGGCCCAACAAGGAGATCTAACTCCATTGTTGGGCCAAACGCCACTTTCTAACTAATCAATTCCTCAAAGCCTTATGGCTTTGTTGGAACCTTGATCTTTCCTGACTTGATTGCAGCTGCAGCCTTATCGATCTGAGCCTTGTACTTGTTGATGTATCCACCTGAGTAAGAAACGCCAACACCATCAAGTGCGAGGTTGTATACGCGACCGTAGATACCTGACTCATCAAGAACGTCGTTAACTGATGAACCTGCAACAGCGGTTGCGATTACATCGTAAACAGCGCGGTCAACACGCTTGATCATTGATGTGAGCATGTTCTTCTTCTCATCAGCTGATGCTGTTAGGTACTGATCAGAGTCAACTCCGATAGTCCAAACCTTCTTACCAGCCTTTGCAGCATCTGCTGCAGCTGCGAAGTTACCCGCACCTGAACCACCTGCTGCTGAGTAGATAACATCTATACCCTTATCGATCATTCCCTTTGCAATAACCTTTGCCTTAGCTGGGTCATTGAAACCACCGAAATCAGGTGGCTCTGTGACGTACTTGACGTCAACAGTTGCTGACTTCTTTGTTGCCTTAACACCAGCAACAAATCCAGCTTCAAACTTCTGTAGTAGTGGAATACGTACTCCACCGATGTATCCGATCTTTCCTGACTTTGATGCAAGTGCTGCTGCAACACCAGCTAGGTATGAACCCTGCTCTTCGGCGAATACAAGACCTGCAACGTTGAGTAGATCTACTGATGCATCATCAATGATTCCGAACTGTGTGTTTGGATAATCTGATGCAACCTTCTTGATTGGTCCTGCGTAGAGGAAACCAACAGCGATGATTGGGTTGTATCCAGCCTTTGCTAGCAAGCGGAGCTTGTCTTCGCGCTCTGAATCTGAACCAGTTGTAACTGTGACTTCCTTAGCTGCAACACCAAACTTCTTCTTTGCTGCATCAAGACCTGCTGCTGCTGAGTCGTTGAATGACTTATCGCCACGTCCACCGATGTCATAAGCAAGGCCTACTTTTACCTTTGTTGCCGCTGTTGCTGGAGCAACAAAAGCTGTCGCAGCTAGAACAGATGCAGCAACAACTGCTACAAGACGAAATACTTTCTTCAATTTTCCTCCAAGGATTCAAGGGGATCTTCAATAACTCACTTTTGCAAGGTAATTAAGGAAGCTTTGTGTAATCGTGAGCCTATTACTTGCCTATGAATAAACTCAACACGCTGAGCCTGATTTTGATGTCAGGGGTGTAACGTTTTGGAAAACTCTCAACCATTAGTTGAGGTGGCAGGGTTAACTACTTCACTAAACCCAGGTTTTTATAGGTATTCGACAGGGTTGAACTGGCAACTACCCGAGCTTTTTCCGCACCTTCGTGCAGGAGATCTATCAGGTGCCGCTCATCCTCAAGTAGCTCGAGCGCCTTTTGGCGAATTGGTCGCAGGTATTCAACGACAACCTCAGCTACGGCACCCTTAAAGTCACCATATCCCTTACCCACAAACTCATTTTCCAGATCTGCAATTGATCGGCCAGATAGTGATGAATGAATCGTTAATAAATTACTAATTCCGGGCTTTTCTTTCTCATCAAACTTAACTTCACGACCCGCATCAGTCGCAGCGCTCTTTATCTTTTTGGCATTTACCTCGGGTGAATCCAATAATTCCAGTACTCCCGAAACTGAACCCGATGATTTACTCATCTTTGCCGTGGGCTCTTGCAGATCGTAAATCTTTGCGCCAGCCTTCACAATGTAACCTTCTGGCAACCTAAAGGTTTCGCCAAAACGAGAGTTAAAGCGAGTAGCTAAATCGCGCGTTAATTCAATGTGCTGGCGTTGATCCTCACCAACCGGTACGTAATGTGCTTGGTACAAGAGAATATCTGCCGCTTGCAGCATTGGATAAGTGAAAAGCCCAACGCGAGCACTGTCAGCTCCACCCTTTGCTGACTTGTCTTTGAATTGTGTCATGCGACTTGCCTCGCCAAAACCTGCAAGGCACTCCATGATCCAACCCAATTGATTATGTTCGGCAACATGTGATTGCACAAAAAGTGTTGATTTTTCAGGTGAAATTCCGAGAGCGATTAACTGGGCAGCAGATGCCAAGGTGCGCTTTCTAAAGAGTGCAGGTTCGATCTCGCCAGTTAAGGCATGCAGATCAACGATGCAATAAAAAGCATCATTGCCATCTTGAAGCTCTACCCATTGCTTAAGAGCACCCAAGTAATTACCAAGGTGGAAGGAGTCGCTCGTTGGCTGAATGCCTGAAAGAACTCGCTTCTGTGTCATAGCCGTAATTCTTTCACACAGATGCTGTTCGCGAGATCAATAACTGCCCCGCGCGCTTGCCTTCCATGGTTAATACAGTGATTCGAATGCCATTTACGTTCACAACATCATGAACCTGCGGAATTCGACCCAAGAAGTGCATCACAAAACCGCTGGCGGTCTCATATGGACCTTCAGGGATATCCAGTTTGGTCTCTTCAATTAAATCCTCAATTGAAATTAAGCCATCAACTTCAAAATCTCCAGTGCGCTCCTCTAGTGAAACATCGCTCTCATGTTCATCATATTCATCGCGAATATCGCCAATAAGCACTTCTACAAGGTCTTCCAGGGTCACGATTCCATCGGTTCCACCGTACTCATCTAAAACGATTGCAAGGTGCTGACCTTGTGTACGCATCTCTGAAAGGGCAGGCAAAACACCCTTGGTTCCAGGTAAGTACATAATGCTTCTGACGAGTTCCACAATCTTGGTGCTCTTATTGGCAAGAGATGTATCCAAAAGATCCCGTACATGGATAAAGCCGACAACCTCATCAGATGAGCCACGAACAACTGGGTACCGTGAATGTGCCTTATCAACAGCAAGTTCAATCGCCTTACCAACGGTCAATGAAGCATCCATGAAATCAACTTCGGTGCGCGGAACCATAACCTCATGGACCTGTCGTTCAGAGGCGTTAAATACCTCCTCAACGATGTCACGTTCCTCATCAGATAAGGCGGCATGGCCGGTAACTAAATCCAACAACTCCTCTTCCGACATCTGCGAGCGCTGTTCCTTGGGATCGACACCAAAGGCACGAACCACAAAATCAGTTGACTTGGAAAGCAACCAAATAATTGGGCGGAAGACATTTGCCACAATATTGATAGTTCCAGCGGTCGTCATCGCAATCTCTTCAGCTCTAAAGAGAGCCACGCGTTTTGGAACTAACTCACCAAAGACCAATGAGAAGTAAGCGATCACTAATGTGACTCCAATGAGGGAGACAGTAGTTGCCCATCCAGTTGCAAGGCCTAACGATTCAAGCCATGGAATTACATAATCACCGAGTTGATCAGCACCTAAAGCCGCAGAGAGAAAGCCGCTGACAGTTACACCAATTTGAACCCCAGCTAATAGCCGGTTGGGGTGCTCGGCAAGAGCTGCGACACGAGCGCCACGTTTTCCACGGGATGCGATTTGGCGAACCTGGCTATCTCGAAGTGAAATCAAGGCAATTTCTGCAGCCACGAAGAAGGCGGCCAGAATAATCAGACCGGCGATCGTCGCTAAGTCAGCGATTAGGGCTGCCAACGAGGGGGGTTCCATGATGTGAGAAGTATACGATCTGGCAACCGCGCCGCGAAGCGAGATCTTCCCTAATGAGCCGTTTACGCGTAATCTTCGGGCGTTGGCCGACCGGCCACCACCTTCATCCACGGACCGTCGGGCACGTACCTGCCCGGAGAAGGAGAGCAATCTCATGGCATCAGTAGTTTTTGATGGCGCATCACGAATCTATCCAGGAACAACCGCACCTGCAGTCGACAAGTTAAATCTCACCGTTAATGATGGCGAGTTTTTAGTTCTTGTTGGTCCATCAGGTTGCGGTAAGTCAACATCACTTCGTATGTTGGCAGGACTTGAAGAGATCGATGGCGGCAGAATTTTAATTGGCGATCGCGACGTTACACATGTTGCTCCAAAGGATCGCGATATTGCGATGGTGTTCCAGTCTTATGCACTGTATCCACACATGACAGTTGCAGAGAACATGGGCTTTGCACTCAAGATCGCAGGAACTCCAAA
>JAGWVL010000031.1 GCA_018970885.1 Actinomycetales bacterium | reverse complement strand
CCAGCACAATACTTTTCAACCATAGCTGCGCTACGAGATGCCAGGTTTCCAAAGTCATTTGCCAGCTCTGATGTGTATCTAGCGCTCATGTCTTCCCATGAGAATGATCCATCGGTGCCAAATGGAATCGCACGTAAGAAGTAATAACGGAATGCATCAACCCCAAAGTGATCGGTGATGTCCTTAGGAGCAATACCAGTCAGCTTGCTCTTACTCATCTTTTCTCCACCAACTAGCAACCATCCATGAGCAAAGACCTTCTTGGGAACAGCAAGACCTGCAGCCATCAACATCGCTGGCCAAATAACTGCGTGAAAACGTAAAATATCTTTTCCGACAAGGTGAACATCTGCTGGCCATGTTTGAGCAAACTTCTTGCCACCTTCAGAATCTGGTGCATCTGTTAGACCAACCGCGGTTGCATAATTAAGCAGCGCATCAAACCAGACATACACAACCTGATCGGTATCCCATGGAACAGGAATTCCCCAATCAAATGTTGAACGTGAAATAGATAGATCAGAAACTCCACCCTCGAGAAAGGAAACCACTTCATTGCGCGCAGATTCAGGTTGGCAGGCATCTGGATTGTTTTTGTAATGAGCTAGCAATGGCTCGACAAAATCAGATAACTTAAAAAACCAATTATTTTCATTAACAAGTTCAATTGGCTTACTATGGATTGGGCAACATTTCGCCCCATCAATCTCAATCAGATCACCTGGAAGTTTGAACTCTTCACATCCAACGCAGTATGGACCCTCATACTTACCGGCGTAGATATGTCCTGAATCTTTGAGGGATTGTAAAAACTTTTGCACACGTTCGGTATGACGCTTTTCAGTGGTGCGGATAAAATCATCATTGGCAATATTAAGATGCGCCCAATTTGGCTTCCAAGCATCCTGAACTAGTTTGTCCACCCAGGCTTGGGGTGCAGCATTGTTCGCCTCTGCGGTTCGCATAACCTTTTGACCATGCTCATCAGTTCCAGTTAAGAACCAGACCGACTCCCCCTTTTGACGATGCCAACGGGTCAACACATCTCCGGCAACAGTTGTGTAGGCATGCCCAATATGAGGAGCATCGTTGACGTAGTAGATCGGCGTCGTTAAATAGAAAGACTTAATCACTGGCTCATCTTATTCGCATCGACGACCGCGGCATACACGAGGCGCTTTGCGATGCCAAATTCTTCAGCAACCGTTGCAATAGCGCCCTTTCTATCCATCCCAGCACTCTCAAATTCGCGAACTCGAGCGACCATATCTGCAGCGGTCAAAGAGGCGGAATCGGTTAAAGCTCCAGCAATAACTAATGTGATTTCACCTAAGACTTCATTACTTGTTGCCCAAGTTGATAGCTCCTTCAAATTTCCACGGATAGTTTCTTCATATCGTTTAGTCATTTCACGACAAATTACAGCTTGTCGATCGGGTCCAAAGACATTGATGCAATCAAGTAATGAATCTGCAAGACGGTGTGGGGCTTCAAAGAAAACCATAGTTCGTTCTTCAAAGCGAAGTTTTTCAAAAGTAGCAAGACGTGCGCCCGCAGTTCGTGGCGGAAATCCTTCAAATGAGAATCGGTCGGTTGGTAATCCAGATAATGCAACCGCCATTGTGACCGCGCTAGGTCCCGGAATTACTGAAACTTCAATACCTTCAGCAATTGCATCTCGCATCAGGCGAAAACCTGGATCACTAATGGTTGGCATTCCTGCATCGGAAACAACTAAAACATCTGCACCGCTCTTGAGTTCAGCCAAGAGTTCCCGAGTTCGATCCTCTTCATTGCCCTCGAAGAAGGAGATGACTCGACCTGTAAAGGTGACTTCGATGTCAGCGCACAATCTATGAAAACGTCGTGAGTCCTCAGCGGCGATAATCGATGCACTTTCAATCGCACTCTTCAGGCGGGTGCTTGCATCTGCAGGGTTACCCAATGGAGTTGCGGCCAAGATGAGCGTCATGGCGTAATCCTCTCAGTAATTCAGAGTAAAGGCGCATACTCTTCTCCTATGCCCGCAGCTGTTGCACCGATACTGATTGCATTGGCCTCATTTGTACTGCGGCTCGTAAATCTTGGTTCAACCAAGGGGTACATCTTTGATGAGGTGTATTACGTGGATGGTGCCCGCGATTTATTGAAATATGGAGTTGAAGTAACTGGAAGCAACCCGGAATTCATTGTTCATCCACCTGTTGGAAAGTGGCTGATTGCAGCAGGAATTGCCATCTTCGGAGACAACGAGTTTGGATGGCGATTTGCAACTGCGCTCATCGGAACCATTCTTATCCTGATATTTGCTCGCTTAGTACATGTACTTTTCTACTCACCACTTCTTACCGGGCTTGGCGCAGCACTAATGGCGTTGGATGGTTTGCTGCTTGTGCATTCACGGACTGCACTGCTGGATCTATTTTTAACTTTCTTTGTTCTACTCGGAGTACTGCTCTGGCATCGAGATCGACATTGGTGGGCAGGTCTTGCCTTTGGCGTTGCACTCGGTTGTAAATGGAGTGCAATCTATTTCATTGCAGTAATTGTTTTGATCTCGCTCTATCGAATCCTAGTCAATGTGGATATTCGCGATTCATTTAAGTTGATTACAAAGAAGTTTGTTCAATATGGATTGCTTCCAGTTGTTGTTTACCTAATGACATGGACTGGATGGTTTATCTCTAATCGTGGATGGGATCGACAATCTTCAACCAATCCACTTATTGCATGGTTAAACTATCACTCCGAGATACTCAACTTTCATACCGGCTTAACGCAGTCCCATCCATACCAAGCAAATCCATGGAGTTGGCTTGTTATGGGAAGACCAACTTCATTTTTCTATGATTCTCCAAAAGATTGCGGAGCAAAAAACTGTGCACGCGAAGTTTTAGCTTTAGGAACACCAATTTTGTGGTGGGTCGGAACAATTGCAATAGCAGTCGTGATTGGTTATTGGATTAAATCTTTGCTGAATCGCACTTATGATTCAGTTGGTCTGATCGTGGCGATAGGAGTCATCGCTGGCTACCTTCCATGGTTTGCGATGCAAGAGCGCACAATGTTCTCTTTTTACGCAATAGTTATTGAACCCTTTATGGTGCTAGCTATCGTTTACTGTGCAAAATTATTGCTAGATAGTGGGCTCAAGCCTGCTGTTTCGCAATCAATTGTGGGCGGCTTATTTGCCCTGGTGCTGCTGTGTTTTATCTACTTCTTACCTTTATATACTGGCCAAACCATCACCTACGATGATTGGAAGATGCGTATGTGGTTTGATTCGTGGATCTAATTATTCGTTTGCGGCACGAGCTTGATTGAGACGCTCAACCGCTTCATCTGCCAATTGCTGATCAAAGATTTCATCACGAGAAGGCGATGCTGCAGCTAATGCTTCACGTTCAAGACGTTCTTGCTCTTCACTCCACTGTCCAGGAGTAGTGAGATCAATTACTCGCTTTGGCACAACTGCCTTTGGAGCGTTTACATATGTAGGTATTGGAACTTCAGTTGGTTCCCAAGCGTTTCGAACCGCGGCTGTACCTTGAGGCAAGATAACAACACCCTTGAGTTCCCGCTCTGACAAAGGAATCCAATGTTCAGTGCTTGATTTAGGTTGAATTACTTCTGCAAGATTTGTATTTGAAACACCAGAATTTTGACGGCTAAGTTGTTGAACACGACGCTTTTGTAGTTGCTCACTAATTACATGTCGTCGAACATTTGCGATATAAATCAATAATCCAGATGCTGGTACAAGTGCATAAATAAATGGCATGGTGTCCATAGCTCCACCTATAACTGTTGTGACTAGTGAGAACGCAATAAGAAGAAATGTAATTCTGCGGCGAAGAAGAACCTGACGTTTTTTTGCCTCTTGATCTAAATCAATGTGAATCGCTCCACCATTACTTGATGAATGTGGTGATTGATTGGCGACAACTCGAAGCGCGCCTTTAAAACGCTCTACAGATTTTCCGGAGAATTCATTACGGTCATGGATCCAGCGGGGCGCGAAATATGCCACCCACATTCCAATGATCGCAATATAAATAAGTCCCGAAGTCATGATGGGTAAATCTAAAGGAAGAGGTGATGTTTTCTGGGGATTTGAGCGTTACTTGATCGCAGAATTTTCTTTAACAAAAGTGATGTGATCCCGCCAATGGCCATCAATGTGCAGATACCGGGGGCGTTCTCCCTCAAAAATATATCCAGCTTTCTCGGCAACCCTGCGGGAAGAAGCATTTTCCGGACGGAGATTGATCTCGAGGCGATGGAGTTTTAACTCCTGAAAGGCGTACTGCGTAAGGATTTCAACGGCTTGAGTTGTATAGCCACGGTTGGCGAAGTTGCGATCTATCCAATATCCAATGTGACCACCACGCATAGCACCATACATAACCCCACCCAAGGTAATTTGGCCGATCAGTTGGTGGCTGTGCCAGATCGCAAATGACAATGAACGGCCATTTCGAGCTTCATGGTTCAAAATCTTTACCATCTCGAAAAATGAGGGCAATTCTTTGTAACTCTCCTGGCTTGTAAGGGGAATTGTTGCCTCCCACGGAGAAAGCCATTCGCGATTTTCTGTTCGAACTCGATTCCATTGAGCTCTATCTCTAAACCTTAAGGGACGAAGAAAAATATCCTGACCTTTAATTTCAATGGGCCATGTATTTTTCATGAACTTAAATGTAGCGACGCTCGAGAACTACTACCGTAACCTGATCACCTGTGTTTAACGAGGTTTCATTTTCAGGGACGGCAATAAATGCATTGGCATCTGAAAGTGTGGATTGCTCATCTTGATTTTGCAAAGGAACAACTGACTTTCCATTTTCAGCTAAAACAGCACGAATGTAGGAGCGAACACCGGGAGCTGATTCAATTGGCTTCTCTAGTGCAGCCTTAACAGATGGCCGGTGAATAGTTGCAGCTCCAAGCATGGTGCGGATCATTGGACGAACAAAAAGTTCAAAAGAGATGTAAGAGGCGATTGGATCTCCTGGAAGTGTCACAACGGGAGTTTTATCTGGTCCGATGGTTCCAAAGTTATGGCGTCCACTGGCTTCAATCGCTATTTCAACCGTTTTTATCTCACCTAAACCTGACAAGGTGCGGGTGATTAAATCAAAAGAGTCATCATGGCGTTCGCCGCTAATAATGATTAAATCAGCACGGACTAACTGATCTTCAATTACTTTCTGAAGCTGTTCTTCGTTATCTGGAATCGAATGAACGCGATAGGCGACTGCGCCAACCTCGCGTACCGCTGTTGTAAGTAGCCATGAATTAGTTTCGTACTCATCATTGGAGTTCTTCAATGGCTGGCCAGGTTCAACGAGATCTGGTCCTGCAGATAGAACAACAACTCGTGGGTGCGGACGGGTTGGCAGATGATCGCGGCCAATTGAAGCTGCTAGCCCAATTTGCGTTGAGCGGATCCGCGCACCTTCGCGTAAAACTAAGCGATCTCCTGCATAAATATCTGCTGCAAGGGTCGCACCATGGGCATCCAGCAACGGCATCTCAAAGGATTCAAGTGGTTTGCAGATGGCAAGTAACGAGGTGAGAAACTCATCCACCCGAGTGTGTTCTGACATAATCGAACCCTACTTGTTGAACAGTTTGATCTTTGGGATTTCACGGGAGATTTAAATGACAGATCAAAAAGCCAGTTTGCGGGATCGTGCCCGCCGCGAACGTTCTCAAAAGTTCATGCCTTGTAACTTTAATGTCATTTTAAAAGCACCTGAAATTGAGTCTGCGACGACGATTGCTTCTTACTTTTCCTATGAATTTGAACCAAGCACCGTCGAAATCAACGAGGCTTTTTTAAAGCAAGGCAAAAACCTGCTGCTCCCTCGAATCAAAGGTGATCAATTGGAATGGGTTCGATGGGATGGGGATCCAGCAAATCTTGTAGTCAAGAAAAGGATTTCAGAGCCAGTGGGTCCGGCTGTCTCAGATTTAAATCAGATCCAAGCTGTGATTGTCCCGGCGTTAAAGATGGATCAAGCAGGATTTAGATTAGGTCAAGGCGGTGGGTATTACGATCGTGCACTTTTGCACTTGCATGCATGGAAAATCGGATTGGTCTACGCAGGTGAATTAACGAGTGAGATGTTGCCACACGAAGCTCATGATGTGCCGCTTGATGCAGCAGCTACTCCATCAATTGTTGTTCGATTTAAACGCTAGCAATTAACTATTAGGAAGATTACGTGCCATCACGATTCGTTGAATCTGATTGGTGCCCTCATAAATCTGAGTTAATTTCGAATCACGCATCATTCGTTCGACAGGATAATCACTCACATATCCATATCCACCCAGAACCTGTATCGCATCCTGAGTAACTTTCATCGCCATGTCACTTGCTAAACACTTACTTGCAGCTGAGAAGAAGGTTAAATCTCTCTCATTGTTCTCGCTCTTAATCGCCGCAGAATAAGTGAGCAGACGAGCGGCTTCGATATTCATAGCCATATCAGCAAGCATGAATTGAATGGCTTGAAAATCAAAGATTGGCTTTCCAAATTGATGACGCTCATGGGCATACTGAGTAGCAACGTCAAAAGCACCTTGCGCTAAACCAATCGCCTGAGCGGCAATTGTGATTCGCGTGTGATCCAAAGTTGCCATTGCAAGGGCAAAACCTTCTCCAACCTCACTGATTCGACGATCATCACTTAGTTGAACATTGTCGAAGTACACCTCGCGCGTTGGTGATCCACGCATACCCATTTTCTTTTCAGGTGCTCCAAATGAAACACCTGGATCTGATTTTTCTACAACAAAGGCGGTCATTCCCTTTGTTCGAAGGCTTGGATCTCCTTGCGCAATTACTGAGTAGAACTCTGATTCACCTGCGTTGGTAATCCACTTCTTGCTTCCATTAAGCACCCAACCATCACCAGAACGTTCAACTTTTGTTCGAAGTGATGCTGCATCTGAACCCGCCTCTGATTCAGACAAGCAGTAAGAGAACCCCTCACCCTTTACTAATCGAGGAAGCCAACGCTTTTTCTGCTCATCATTGCCACCTAAAAGTAAGGGAACAGATCCAAGCTTGTTCACAGCCGGAATCAAAGAGGATGATCCACACACTCGTGCAACTTCTTCGATAATCAAAACCGCGGCAAGTGCGTCTGCACCATCTCCACCAAACTCTGTTGGAACGTGTGCTGCAAACAATCCATTTTTTACAAGAGCATTTTTTGCTTCGATTGGAAAACGGTGTTCTTCATCAACGGCTTGGGCAAACGGTGCAATCTCTTTTTCGGCAAGCGCGCGAACGCTAGAACGCAGCTCTTTATACTCTGCGGGGAGATCAAAGAAGTTTTCCATTAGGGCTTTTTCCTATCGCGCTGGGCTAGTTCTTGAAGATACTGATTGTAGTTTGCTAAATCATCGGGCTGTCCCATAGCCGCTTGGCGAGCGGTATTGCGATCAATCCTCTTTGCTTCCCGCGAATCATCTCGCATCCAGTTGATAAATGTCGCGACCAAAGCGATCAAGATTGGGATCTCTCCCATTGCCCAGCCAATCGATCCACCCAGCTTTTGATCAGCCAGAGGATCGCCCAACCAAGGAGTTTGAAGCGAGGTGTAAAAGCCTTGATCAATCAGAGTTGTTGTAGACATAAGTGCAACTGAGAAGAAGGCATGAATACTCATTGCGGCAAACAAAATCACTATCTGAACCAGGTGGTGAACTCTGCGTGGATTCGGATCAACGCCAATAATGATGAAGAAAAATAAGAAACCAGAAGCTAAGAAGTGAAGGGTCATAAACAAATGACCGATATGGCTTTGCATCAAAATAGAGAATAGATCGGTGAAGTAGAGGGCAAAGAGTGAGCCATCAAAGATTGCCAATGCCACAATTGGATTTGTGTAGAGCACACCAATCTTTGAATGCAGCGCTGCAAGCAAAGAACCACGTACGCCTCGCTCTTCAGGGCTTCTACCTTGAGGCAAGGTTCGTAATGCAAGGGTCATGGGAGCGCCAAGCACTAACCCAATAGGTGCAACCATTCCAAGAACCATGTGCGACATCATGTGAAATGAAAATGAGAATTGGGCGTATAAACCAAGGCCGCCACTCGTTGCAAAATCGACAGCACTTATACCTAATGCAAATGCAATGGTTCGACCGAGAGGCCACTTGTCGCCACGTTTAGATAAAACCACTACTCCCTTAACGTACAAGGCAACCATTAGGGTCAAGATTCCAATCATTAACGCATTTGGCTCGTAGCTCAACAAGATTCGTGAAAGCGTTGGGGGTGGTGGTGTTTCGACACCAACAATAGAAAGTGCTGGATTAAATTCTGTAGAACCTGGGCGATCAGGTGAAGAACTTGTCGACAACCAAGTTCCCATAAGCACAGTTATTACCATTATCGAGGCTTCGACGGTCAATAATTTTGCAAAACTAGCCCAATTAATTGAATCCTTCTTAGAAAGTGTTTTACGGTGAAGATATCCAATAAACACCAAAATAATGGTTGCAACAATCTTGCCTAGCACAATAAACGCGTAAGCAGAGTTCCATGCATCGACAAAGTTCAACCGTGCCCATGCATTTACCGCACCACTAATAACTACCGCAATCGCTGCCCACAAAGCGAGCTGGCTAAATCGCGGCACCGCTACCGGACGATCATGGGCGGAAAGAAAAGCTAAAGCGATTACTCCACCAACCCATAACGAGAGCGCAATAACGTGAATTACGAGTGAACCAATGACAAGTGGGTGAGATCCACTAGACGCCGAGTGGCTTTCAAACACCGGTGCAACTAAACCGACGATTGCAAGTACAAACAAAATCATCAGTGACTCAATCCTCTTTGTTGCAGTCGAGTAGATCAGTACTACCACTGCCATCAGCGCTTGAACCGCTAGGTATTTTCCAAGAGATATCTGAGTCAGGAATGAGCGAATTACCATCAGATCAAGGGCACCAGAAATAGTTGTTCCCAAAATTTGTGCCAAAGTAAAGATAATGGTTCCACAAGCACCGATTACCCAGATGAAAGCGCTAATTCTGAGAAACCCTCTGAGCTTTTCGCCAGCTGTAGTGAGAAACCCCTCTTTATTAATAAGCAGAAAAGCCATCGCCAATAATGCGCCAACGACAGAGAAACCACCCAGTAGATTGAGAAACTTAAAAGTGGTTGTTAAGAGATTCATCGGTTGTTAAATAATTTGCGTGCATACAAAGACAATCCGATGGTGACGCCAACTGCTAAAACCAGAAGAAGAATGACGAAAACATTTGTTCCCCAACTACTACTCGCTGGTGTATGCGATTCGGTGGGTTGTGGAGTTGGATTCTCAGGAGCGATTGTGCTGGGGGCTTGGTACTTAAATCGATAGCTACCTTCGAGCGGTGCATCAGCTTCGGCGAATAAAATGTATGAAACTGTGTAGAAACCTGATTCGGTAAGTGGTCTTAAACCAACTGTTGCACTGACATCATTAACCATGATGGTTCCATCATCAACACGGACACCATTGGGATCTGTCACTGAAATTTCATTGGCATCTGCAAGCAGCGGTAGCTGTCCTGTAACTGTGACACTCGTAGGTGAAACCGACAATGTTGAGCCACTGATCGGTGATGTGCTTACAAGCGAGTTTGCAAAAGTCGCGGTTGTTCCTAATAAAGTTAATAGAAGCACTAAAGCGCTATGAACTGCGAACTTCCTCACATCTGCCTTTCCAGAGGCGCTAGGAAAGGGCCTCAATTCGCGCCAATCTTCTCACCTCTTTAGACTAAGTACATAGTCAAATCTGGATTTTATGCCAGGCCTAGAACTAGCCAGAAGTGGAGTCGTGATGCCTACCTATCAATACGCATGTACCGCATGCGACCATCAATTTGAAGCGATTCAATCCTTCTCAGATGACTCTCTGACGATTTGTCCAGAATGCAAAGGTGAAATCCGCAAGGTGTACACCGCTGTTGGAGTTGTATTCAAAGGTTCGGGATTTTATAAAACAGATTCAGCCAAATCAGATTCAGCCAAGAGCACGCCGGCCGCAACGCCAACAACTGTACCTGCTCCTGCTCCTAAGGCTGATTAACCCTCGTGATGTGGTGGACGATCTGATTGCAACTCTTCCTCGCGTTTAGCTTCTTCGGAGGCAGCATCCAGATCAATTTCATCTGATGTTACCTTCGGAAAGAGATCGCTCATGGTTTTAATTCTACTACCGCTTGAAAAATTTAAATACAAAGAAAAGAGAAAACGATGTTTGAAAAGCTCGGTCACCTGATCGTTAAGCGTCGCAAGAGCGCGGTAATTCTTTTTATCGTTGGAATTCTGGTCGCTGGCGGGGTTGGTTCCGCTGTTTTCAATCGTCTTGATTCAGGTGGCTATAGCGATCCAAATAGTGATTCTTACAAGGTTTATAAGTATCTGACCGAGGATTTAAAACTATCTGATCCTGCAGTTGTCATTATTGTTGATTCAGGTGCTACTGATGTTACAGATCCTGTTATCGCGCAAAAGGGAGTTGCTCTAGAAAAGAAGATTGCTCAAGAAGACGGCGTTACAAAGACAATTTCTTATTGGACTAGTGGTGGCGAAGCAACACTTAAATCCAGCGATGGAAAAGCCGCATACATCCTTGTCTATGGTGATGGAGAAGCATTTACACCCGAAAGCCAAGAGCTCGGAAAGAGAATGCAAAAGAATTACGATGGGCCATATGATGGTTTAACTCTGTACGCCGGTGGAGTCGGCGTTGTTGGGCATGCAATCACTGAAAAGATCTCAGAAGATCTAAAGATCGCTGAACTAATCTCTATTCCTTTGACCTTCATTTTGCTCGTTCTTGTCTTTGGTGCACTCGCGGCTTCAGCGATGCCATTAATTGTGGGAGTTGCTGCGATTCTGGGCGCTTTCTTTGTTCTTTATCTTTTTACCCTCTTTACCACCGTCAGCATTTATGCCCTTAACCTAACGACAGGTATGGGGCTTGGCTTAGGCATCGATTAC
>JAGWVL010000030.1 GCA_018970885.1 Actinomycetales bacterium | reverse complement strand
CGAAACGATAAGACCACGTTGACCCTTACCAATGGGTGCGATCAAATCGATAACACGAGTTGTAAGAACATTTGGCTCTGTTTCAAGACGCAAACGCTCCTGCGGATACAGCGGAGTTAGTTTTCCAAACTCAACTCGGTTACGTGCCTCTTCTGGTGACATTCCATTAACGGTCTCAAGGGTGATCAACGCGTTGAATTTCTGCTTTGTTTCACCTTCGCGAGGCTGACGAACCTGACCTGTAACAACATCTCCCTTGCGCAGACCGTTCTTGCGAACCTGCTGCAATGAAACGTAAACATCGTTCGGACCTGGCAGGTATCCACCGGTGCGGATAAATGCATAGCTTTCGAGAATATCTAGCAGTCCGCCGACTGGAACGAGAACATCATCCTCGCTAATTACTGGCTCGCGCTCTTCGCGATGTCCACGGTCACGGTTGCGATCGCGGTTGCGGTCACGTCCACGCCCACGGTCGTTGCGATCAAAGCGACCACCACGGTCGTTGCGATCATTGCCACCACGGTCGGTATTAGATTGCGGCACTGAATCATCATCGCCATCATCATCTGAATTTTGTGAGTTGTTGGAAGGCTTTGACTCCCTCTTGCGGTTATTGCGTGCTTCGCGACGTGCTTCGCGTTCAGCTTTTGCAGCTTCGCGATTCTTCGCCTGTAAATCAGCGATCGCTTCTACTAGCGCGTCCTTCTTCATCTTTGCTGCGCCATCAACACCGAGTTGTGTCGCTACTGTCTTCAACTTTGGAAGGGTCATTGCAGCAAGCTCAGGACTATTGGAGCGAACCGGTTCAATTTCTGTTGTCATGTATATCTTTTCGCTATTGGCTCTGGATTTTAAACTCGGCTTTTAAACTAAGTGTTTAAACCCTCAAGAGCCTGGATTTTTGGAATTTACCTGATGTGTTACTGGCTTCTAGATGAGCCGTTCAGATGAGTAAAGGTTAGCAGGATTGAGCCAAAATCCGCAAAATTAGGCTGTGACGACGCTGACGCCTGCGCGTGAGACACCCAAAGGAATCATCTGGAACCTCTCCCCTGCGGCACGCTCTAACTCGGCCGCTTCGGCATCTCCACCTGTGTGAAGAACCAAAACAGTTGGTCCAGCACCAGAAATAAATGCAGCTACCCCTGCATTGCGAAGCTTCGTCATCAGCGCAAAGCTCTGTGGCATCGCATCTTTTCTGTAACTCTGGTGCAGGTAATCCTCAGTTGCTCCTAGCAAAAGATCTGGACGATGGTGCAACGCCTGAATTAAAACAGCTGTATTTATTGAGTTTCGAACCGCATCCTGGAACGGGATTGATTCAGGCAGCATTTTGCGTGCCTTGGATGTTGAAAGCTCTGTTGATGGAACAAAGGCGAGAACACCGACACGAGGATCTACTTCGATATTCAGAGATTGGGCAACAACATGATTGCGTTGGCTTTCTTGCCAGGCAATATTTGCGCTGCCATAAATTGCAGCCGCAACATTATCAGGATGGCCTTCCATCTCGTTAGCAATATTCAACATTTCTTCATGTGACATCCGCTCATTGCCACCAAGAACTAATGCACGAGCAAGTGCTAATCCGCCAACAATCGCTGCTGCAGATGATCCAAGACCTCGACCATGTGGAATTACATTGAGTTGGCGAAGAGAAATACCACGAGGACGTCCGCCTAAGAAATCAAAACCTTTGTACATGGCTTTAATTACTAAGTTCTTGTCATTAGTTGGAACCGCATCTGCACCTTCGCCGGTGACATCAATATCCACACCTGATTCATCCATGACCTGAGCCATGTAACGATCATGCATATTCAACGCTAAACCAAAGCAGTCAAAGCCAGGACCCAAGTTTGCACTTGTGGCGGGAACTTGCACCTGCATCGGCTGCGCTTTAAATGTTGGCTTCATTTTTATGCAAGCCCCAAAGCTTTCGCTGCAACTTTTACATTTACAGGAACCACAACTGGCTTCTTTGCAGCCTCGAGTGCATAAGGGATGTCCTTTAACCCATGTCCTGTAACAGTAATTACAATTGTCTTGCCCTTAGGCAGCTTTCCTACCTTCTTGTACTTGATCAAACCTGCAAGACCCGCAGCAGATGATGGCTCAACAAAGATGCCTTCTTTCGCTGCAATTAAACGGTATGCGGCCAAAATTTCACGATCAGTTACAGAATCAATGACTCCACCTGATGTATCGCGTGCTTCAACAGCTTGCTGCCACGAAGCTGGGTTTCCGATACGAATCGCTGTTGCAATCGTCTCTGGATTCTTAACGACCTTTCCCTTAACGATTGGAGCTGCACCTGCTGCTTGGAATCCGTACATCATCGGTAGCTTTGTTGTAAGCCCATCCTTGTTGTACTCCGTGTAGCCCTTCCAGTACGCAGTAATATTCCCCGCGTTACCGACTGGGAGTGCATGAATATCTGGTGCATCACCCAACATGTCAACAACTTCAAAGCTTGCTGTCTTTTGTCCCTCAATGCGGAAGGGGTTAACAGAGTTAACAAGTGCCACCGGGTAATTTTCTGAAAGTTCTCGTGCCAGTGTTAAGCAATCATCAAAGTTTCCATTAACCTGCAAAATTGTTGAATCATGAATAACCGCTTGGGCAAGCTTGCCCATTGCGATCTTGCCCTTAGGAATGAGAACTGCAGGACGCATTCCAGCTTTGACAGCGTAGGCAGCAGCTGAAGCAGATGTATTTCCAGTTGACGCGCAGATAACAGCCTTTGCGCCATCCTCTGCAGCCTTTGAAATCGCCATAGTCATTCCGCGATCCTTAAAGGATCCAGTTGGGTTTAAACCTTCATATTTAATCCACACATTGTTGCCAAGAATTTCCGAGAGATTGCAGGCATAAATAAGTGGAGTTCCACCTTCGCGCAAAGAAACGATTGGTGTCTTGTCACTTACTGGAAGGCGATCACGGTACTCCTCGATAACTCCACGCCATTGGTGAGCACCAATATTTTTCTTACTAAAGATCCCCATTAGTTTTGTGCTCCTTCGACACGAATCACACTTTCAACCTGGCGGACGAAATCCATCTTTTTTAACTTTTCGACACATGCATCAAGCGAATCTTCAGATGCAGCGTGAGTTACAACGATCAATTCAGCATCTTCACCTAGGCCTGCTTGGCGAACTGTCTGGATAGATACATTTTCACTTGCAAAGGTCTGGGCGATAGATGCTAAAACACCTGATTTATCAGCAACATGCAGACGTACAAAGAACTGTGATTTAACTGCGCCAATAGGTGCGATATCTAAGTCTGCGTAATCTGATTCGCCATACCCAACAGTTGAATATGCAGCGTGACGTGCAACAGCGACTAGGTCACCCAAAATTGCTGATGCTGTTGGAGCACCACCTGCTCCACGGCCATAGAACATCAACTGTCCTGCAGCTTCGGCTTCTACGTAGACAGCATTGAAGGCGTTACGAACAGAGGCCAGTGGATGTGAAAGTGGAAGTATCACTGGATGAACTCGAACCGAGATCTCATCTTTTACAGTTAGTTCTGCGATCGCAAGCAACTTAATAACGCTATTCATTGATTTTGCTGCAGCGACATCATCTGATGAAATCTTTGAAATACCCTCGCGGTAAACCTCGTCGATCACCACTGTGCTGTGGAAGGCAAGGCTTGCAAGTAATGCTGCCTTAGCAGCAGCATCATGTCCGTCAATATCTGCAGTTGGATCTGCTTCTGCATAACCCAAGGCCTGTGCTTCCTTTAGAACCTCATTAAAGGCGCGGCCCTCTTCATGCATCTTGGTAAGAATGTAATTTGTTGTGCCGTTAACAATTCCCATGACACG
The DNA here is from genome assembly GCA_018970885.1 of Actinomycetales bacterium. Classification (GTDB taxonomy): domain Bacteria; phylum Actinomycetota; class Actinomycetes; order Nanopelagicales; family Nanopelagicaceae; genus Planktophila. Next base: position 7,202 of record JAGWVL010000030.1, on the reverse strand, counting down.
AATGATTTGATCTCCCGCTAAAGATTCGCGCATTGAACGAATAATTGGAATCGCACCGGCAACGGCAGCTTCGTAATACAGATCAACCTTCGCGGAATCTGCTGCGTTAAATAGTTCGTGGCCATGGGTTGCAAGCAAGGCTTTATTTGCAGTGATAACAGATTTGCCATTCTTGATCGCTTCGAGGATTAAGGTTTTTGCAGGTTCGATCCCACCCATAACCTCAATAACGATATTGATATTGGGATCAGAAACAATGGAATTGAGATCTGTTGTGATCAGTGTTGGATCAACACCTTCACGAGGGCCAGCTTTGCGAACACCAACCTTTGAGAGTTTAAGAACCGCGCCTGATCGTTCTGAGAGCTCTTGCTCATCATCTTGAAGCAGGCGAGCGACCTGGCTGCCCACAACGCCGCAGCCGAGCATGCCAATTGAGAGTTGCTTAGCGCCCGAGTTCATGGACTTATTCTTTCACAGATGGGTTGAACGGCGTTAAATATCCAACGCTAAAAGATCTTCAATACTCTCTCGGCGAACAATTACGCGAGCTTTTCCATCTTTTACTGCAACAACTGATGGACGAGGCACATGGTTGTAGTTACTTGCCATGCTACGTCCATACGCACCCGTTGCAGGAACAGCTAGTAAATCCCCCGGAACAATGTCTTCGGGTAAATCAATTTCGCGAATAATGATGTCGCCGGTTTCGCAATGCTTTCCTACCAAGCGACTTGATGTGTGTGCAGCGCTGCTGATGCGATTGGCAAGAATAGTTGTGTATTCAGCACCGTAAAGAGATGGACGAATGTTGTCGCTCATTCCGCCATCTACTGAAATATAACGACGATGCATACCATTTTCTAAGGTCACATCCTTAACAGTTCCAACTTCGTACAAGGTAAACATTGTTGGTCCAACAATGGCGCGACCCGGTTCGATAGAAATATTTGGGATCTTTAAACCATGTAAGGTGCAATTATTGGTAACTGCTACAGACAATGCGTGCATCACCTCTGCTGGTGCAACTGCAACATCGCCCGGAAGATAAGCAATACCGTATCCCCCGCCAAGATCTAACTCAGGTAATTCTTTTTTGAATTCATCACGGTAGCGAGCCAACAAACCAATAAGTCTTCCCGCAGATAACTCAAAAGATTCATAACCAAAGATCTGCGAACCGATATGTGCGTGGAAACCTCGAAGCTCTAATGATGAGTGAGTATTAACCGCTGCGATCGCATCCCATGCAGCACCGCTTGCAATTGAAAAACCAAACTTCACATCCTCATGTGCGGTTGCTATAGATTCGTGAGTATGCGCTTCAACTCCTGGTGTGAGTCGTAATAGGACTCGTTGAACCTTATTTGCCCTAGCTGCAATGGTGGCTACTGTTTGGATTTCATACAGTGAATCAATAACAATTATTCCAACACCGCTAGCAATCGCTTTTTCAATCTCAGCAACAGATTTGTTGTTTCCATGTAGTTCAATCTTTGCTGGTTCAATGCCACCAGCTAAGGCAACAGCAAGTTCGCCGCCAGTACACACATCAATACCAATTCCGACATCCTTGATCCAGCGTGCCACTTCAGTACAAATAAAGGCTTTGGCTGCATAATAAACAGTTCCAGCATGAGGGCCAAAAGATTGTTGAAGTGCCTCATTCCACGCTAAAGCACGTGCACGAAAATCAGCTTCATCGATAAAAAATGAAGGTGTACCAAAATCTTTGGCTAACTGCTTGGCAGTAATTCCAGCAATTGAAAGTTCAGCACCAATTTTTACCGAAGAAGACCACATGGGTTACATCCTCTCCGGTGAACTAACACCCAACAGATCAAGTCCATTGTGAACTACCTGCTTTGTTGCGGTACACAGTAATAGGCGCGCGGTGTGGAGCGCAGATAATTTCTCATCGCCCATCGGCAGTACACGGCAATCGTTGTAGAAGCCGTGATAAGTGCCGGCTAATTCTTCAAGGTATCGCGCAATGCGGTGTGGTTCGCGGAACTCAGCCGCACTTGCCACTACACGAGGAAACTCTGCTAAGGCTCCGAGCAACTCATTTTCTCGATCATGAGAAAGCTGTGATGGGTCAAAATCCTTTAGTTCTAGTGCTGCACCAAGTTCTTGGGCGTTACGTAAAACCGCAGCAATTCGCGCATGTGCATACTGCACGTAATACACAGGATTTTCATTTGTATTTCGCTTCAAAATATCCAGATCCATCACCATAGGTGTATCCACTGGGTAGCGAATTAAGGTGTAGCGAGCTGCATCTACACCGACCTTCTCAACTAACTCTTCCAGAGTAATGATTGTTCCGGCACGCTTAGAGAGCTTTACCTCCTCACCACCTTCCATAATCTTTACCAGCTGACCGATCAATACATGAATGTTGTACTCAGGATCATCGCCAGCGCATGCTGCTGTTGCCTTTAAGCGACCTATGTATCCATGGTGATCTGCGCCCAACATGTAAATACATATATCAAAGCCACGTTCTCGCTTATTGATGTAATAAGCGGTATCTGAAGCGAAGTATGTGAGCGAGCCATCGCTCTTTGTCATAACTCGATCTTTGTCATCACCAAAATCTGTGGTGCGAAGCCACACAGCACCATCTACCTCAAATACATGGCCCTGAGCACGAAGCTTTTCCATGCCGTGTTCAACTGCGCCTTGTTCATGCAAAGAACGCTCAGAGAACCACACATCAAAATGGGTATTAAAGATGTCTAGAACTCGCTGTTGATCCTTGAGCTGTAATTGATAAGCAGCTTCCCGGAATGCAATTACGCGATCTGCTTCTGGTAAATCTTTGATGCCAGCATTGTGTGCCAATACATCTCTGGCTAAATCTTTGATGTACTCACCTTGATAACCGTTTTCAGGAATCGGATTACCAAGTGCTACAGCTTCAACTGATTGACCGAAGTAATCCATTTGATTTCCGCGGTCGTTAATATAAAACTCACGCGTTACTTGAGCACCTGCGGCAGTTAAAACACGACCTAACGCATCACCAACTGCAGCCCAACGAGTATGACCAAGGTGCAATGGTCCAGTTGGGTTTGCACTGATAAATTCGAGGTTGATCTTTACACCAGCGAGCGCATTGCCTTTTCCGTAATCCTTGGGTGCACTCAATATGGTGTGCACAAGAGCTGCCTGGCTGGCACGATTCAGGGTGATGTTGATGAAGCCAGGTCCTGCGACATCAACCTTTGAAATTCCTTCAACACCATGTAACTGCTCTGCAATTATTTGTGCGATTTCGCGCGGGTTCCTACCTGCGGGCTTGGCCAATTGCAATGCAATAGAAGATGCATAATCTCCATGAGTGCGATCCTTCGGGCGTTCCAGCTTGATCGTATTGGGGGCGGTCCCTATGAAAGCACCTGAGTCCAGCGCACGGCCAATCGCAGCCTTGAGCGCAATCTCTAACTGCTCTACCTGTGTGGACATTGGGCAAGGTTATCGCGCAGCCACGTGGGCGTTATCGAATCGTTAGATAAAGGGGTGAGATTTCTGAGCAAATCTAGTGACCTTTTGCCGGTATCGGACTACTTTTTACCCACGTTATGCCCTCCACATCTGGTCGAAATAGCTCGGCTAGGGGCAAGACACCTTTGAAAGGTTCGATATATGAAGAAGCTTCGCTACGCGCTCACAGCACTAGTAGCTGTGTTCGCACTCGTACTAACAGGTTGCTCAAGCTCATCAGATTCTGCTGGCGATGGATTCGTCGGTGTAATTCTTCCTGATGCAGCATCATCAAACCGTTGGGAAACTGCTGACCGCGGATTCCTACAAGCGGCATTTGATGCAGCCGGAGTTAAGGTTGATATTCAAAACGCAAACGGTGACAAGGAACAATTCGCAACAATTGCAGACCAGATGCTTACAGCTGGTGCAAAGGTTCTTATCCTTGTAAACCTAGATTCAGATTCAGCTAAGGCTGTTCAGGACAAGGCTGCTGCACAGGGTGTAAAGACAATCGACTACGACCGTCTAACACTTAATGGTTCAGCTTCATACTACGTCTCATTCGACAACGAAGCGGTTGGTCGTCTACAGGGTGAAGGCATCAAGGCATGTCTTGACGCTGCAGGAAAGAAGAGCGCACGTATCGTTTACTTGAACGGTTCTCCAACAGATAACAATGCAACACTCTTCAAGGCCGGTTACGATTCAGTTCTACGTCCTTTGATCGATTCAAAGGCGTACACACTTGTTGATGACCAAGCTGTCCCAGACTGGGATAACGCAAAGGGTGGAGTAATTTTCGAACAGCAACTTTCAAAGGCTGGCGGAAAGCTTGATGCAGTTGTTTCAGCTAACGAAGGTCTTGGACTTGCAGCTATTGCAGTGCTCAAGAAGAACAAGCTAAACGGCAAGGTCTGCGTATCAGGTCAGGATGCAACTGTTGATGGATTGCGCGCAATCCTTACAGGTGACATGTCAAACACTGTTTACAAGGCAATCAAGGCTGAGGCAGAAGGCGCAGCAGCTCTTGCTATTGCACTTCTACGCGGCGAAGAGGCAACAACAGCTACTGGCAAGGTTAATAACGGTTCAGTAGATGTTCCTTCTGTTCTATTGGTTCCAGTCGGTATCACAAAGGCAAACGTCAAGGATGTTATTGCTGATGGATTCCAGACACGCGAAGCAGTTTGCGAAGGAATCGAAGACCTCTGCAAGGCTAACGGAATCTAATTTCCGATAGTTAAGCAGTAACAGATATAGGTTGCGGCTCGGAGTATTTACTCCGAGCCGCAACTTCTTTACCCAGAGAACCGATCTTCACATACAAAAAAATTGGAGTGTTCATGACAACACCGCTTCTGTCCTTAAGAGGAGTCAATAAATCTTTTGGACCCGTTCATGTACTTAAGGATGTCAACTTCGATGTACACGCAGGCCAGGTAACTGCACTGGTTGGTGACAACGGTGCTGGCAAGAGCACGCTCATTAAGTGCATCGCAGGTATCTACACACCTGAGGCTGGTGAATTCCTATTTGAAGGTAATAAGGTTTCAATCGGTGGTCCACGTGATGCCACCGCACTTGGAATTGAAATTGTGTATCAGGATCTCGCACTCTGCGATAACTTGGACATTGTCCACAACATGTTTTTAGGCCGCGAGCAAAAGCGCGGTCCTGTTTTAAATGAAACCTCAATGGAAGCACTCGCCCGCAACACATTAGATGGCTTGAGTGTCCGCACCGTTAAATCTATTCGCCAAACTGTTTCATCGCTATCAGGTGGACAGCGCCAAACCGTTGCAATCGCACGTGCAGTTCTTTGGAACAGTAAAGTGGTAATTCTTGATGAGCCAACTGCAGCGCTAGGTGTTGCCCAGACCGAGCAAGTTCTCAACCTTGTTCGTCGCCTTGCAGATAATGGTTTAGCGGTTGTTTTGATCAGCCACAACCTCAACGATGTCTTTGAGGTAGCAGACAACATCGCAGCTTTGTATTTAGGAAACATGGCGGCTCAAGTGAGTAAGAATGAGGTTATTCCTCGCCAGGTCATCGAGTTAATCACGACCGGAAAATCCGCTGGAGTCGAAGCTCCAACTGCAAACACAGGAACCAAAAAATGAGCATGACTAATGATGTAGAGGTTCCAACACTTAAGGGTGCAGCGGTTAATTACTGGGCACGTGTTAAGGCTGGAGACATTGGATCTCTGCCTGCAATTCTTGGGCTAATTGTGCTCTGTTTGGTCTTTGGATCAATGTCTAGCGTCTTCTTAACTCCTGGAAACTTTGCAAACCTAATCACACAGGCAGCTGCGGTCATTGTTATTGCGATGGGACTTGTTTTTGTTCTTTTGCTTGGCGAGATCGATCTTTCTGCCGGATACACCGCAGGTGTAACTGGCGCGGTTTTAGTTATTTTAATTACCAATGAAGGTCAACCTTGGTATGTAGCACTTATTGCAAGTATCGCTGTTGGCGCATTCTTGGGTTTTGTTTTAGGTTCATTAGTTGCACGTCTAGGAATTCCATCCTTCGTCGTTACTTTGGCAGCCTTTTTGGCATTCCAAGGAATCCTGCTTCTGCTTGCCGGAGAAGGAGGAACAATCCGTGTTGAGGACCCAACCATCTTGGCTGTTGAAAACTCCAACATGTCTCCAACTGTTAGCTGGATCTTCTTCTTAGTTGTTGCAGTTGCTTATGTTCTCTCAGGTCTGTCTGCGATGAACTCTCGTCGCAGAGCTGGTTTAAAGACTGAGCTGAAGAAGTTATGGATCATCAAAACTGCAGGGCTATTGTTAATCACAGGACTTGCCGTATTTGCGCTGAACTTAGAGCGAAGCAACAACCCAGATTTGGTCAGTCTCAAGGGAATTCCTTATGTAGTTCCAGTCATTTTGTTGCTACTTGTCATCGGTACCTTTGTTTTAGGTCGTACCGCATTTGGTCGTCACATTTACGCGGTAGGTGGAAATGCAGAAGCTGCACGTCGCGCTGGTATCAATGTAAAGCGAATTCGCATCGCAGCCTTTACGATCTGTTCATCATTGGCGGCAATCGCTGGAATGATCTTTGCTTCCCGTCAAAACTCTGTTTCTCCGACAACTGGTGGAAGTTCAACACTTCTCTACGCAGTAGGTGCAGCAGTTATCGGTGGAACCTCACTCTTTGGTGGAAAAGGAAAGATGCGCGATGCGATCCTGGGTGGACTTGTAGTAGCCGTTATTGATAACGGCATGGGACTATTAGGATATGCAGCAGGAATTAAGTTCATCGTTACTGGACTTGTGTTGCTGATCTCTGCAGGTGTCGATGCGATCTCACGCCGCGGAGCAAGTACAACGTAAAACTCAAGAGCTAAAAACCCTGAGATTTAGCTTCCTACTAGAGACCCATTAAGTGCTCTAGAGCGAGTTGATCTACCGCTTCATAACCGTATCCGCGCTTGCCTGCTGCTTCTACATCAAAGGAATCTTGTGCAAGATCCTTCCACGTTTCTCCTGCTGCAAGTGTTGGCTCTGCAAGACCTGGAATATTTGATTCCTTCATCGCTGCAATTACACGAGGATCGGCACGGAATGCGGCAGCGCGTTCTTTGAGTGCAAGGTAGGTGCGCATATTTGCAGTAGCTGACTCCCACACACCCTTGTCACTTTCAGTACGAGCTGGCTTGTAATCAAAGTGCTTTGGACCGCTGTAGTTGTAGCGTTCTAG
>JAGWVL010000066.1 GCA_018970885.1 Actinomycetales bacterium | reverse complement strand
CTAGAAATGACTGAAACTGGCGTTATTAACAAAACCGCATTGGTCTTTGGACAAATGGATGAGCCACCTGGAACGCGTCTACGTGTGGCACTTTCTGCTCTAACCATGGCTGAGTACTTCCGTGATGTGCAGAAGCAGGATGTGTTGTTGTTCATCGACAATATCTTCCGCTTTACCCAAGCAGGTTCTGAAGTATCAACACTTCTTGGTCGTATGCCATCTGCAGTTGGTTACCAACCAACACTTGCTGATGAGATGGGTCAGTTGCAGGAGCGAATTACCTCAACACGTGGTCACTCAATTACCTCGATGCAGGCAATTTATGTTCCAGCCGATGACATCACCGACCCAGCACCTCACACAACCTTCGCTCACTTGGATGCAACAACAGTGTTGTCTCGCCCAATCTCTGAGCTTGGTATTTATCCTGCGGTTGATCCACTTGATTCAACCTCTCGTATTTTGGATCCTCGCTATATTGGCGAGCACCATTTCAAAGTTGCAAACCGAATTAAGCAAATTCTGCAGCGTTACAAAGATTTGCAAGACATCATTGCAATCTTGGGTATTGATGAACTTTCTGAAGAGGATCGAATTCTGGTAGGAAGAGCTCGTCGTATTCAAAGATTCTTATCCCAAAATACCTTCGTGGCCAAGGTTTTCACTGGTCTTGATGGTTCATTTGTTCCACTAACTGAAACAATCGCAGCATTTGAAGCGCTCGCTGATGGTAAGTATGACCATGTGCCTGAGCAAGCATTCTTCATGTGCGGTGGCCTTGATGATGTTGAGCGCAAAGCAGCAGAGTTGGCGAAGTCATAACAAATGCTAAAAGTTGAGGTAGTTACCCCCGAGAAGCGGGTGTGGAGCGGAGAAGCAAAGATGGTTTCTGCTCGCACATTAGAAGGAGATCTTGGCGTTCTGACAGGACATGCACCACTTCTTGGGGTACTTGCCGATGGCACTGTTTCAGTAAAGGCTGCCGATGGTTCAGTGAATGAGTTTGTAATTAATGGTGGCTTTATTTCAGTTTCAAATAATCGAGTTTCAATTTTGGGTGAAGCGCAGGTAGTTTCAAACTAGTTTTATCTGTGCTCAGTTTCAATAATTCTTACCGTCTTAGATCTTCCTCTAACAACTAATGAGTGTGAAACTGCACCAAAAGTGTTATGGCGTACTCCTCTTAACAACTCGCCATCTGTAATTCCGGTGGCAGAGAAGAAAACATCATCTGATGCAACTAAATCATTGGTTGAATAAATTTTAGATAGATCATGTCCAGCAGCTTTTGCTGAATCTTTCTCACTATCACTTTGTGGCATTAACTGACCTTGAATTACCCCACCTAAGGCGCGCATCGCGGCGGCAGTAACAACACCTTCTGGTGTGCCACCGATACCCATCAAAATATCAATGCCAGTTCCGATTCTTGCCGTCTCGATTGCAGCCGCCACATCACCATCTCGAATTAATCTAATCCGTGCACCTGCTTGACGTAAATCTTTTAATAACTGCGCATGCCGTGGGCGATCAAGAACTATCACCGTAATATCAGAAACATCAACTCCTTTTGCTTTCGCAACTTTTTTAACATTCTCACCAGCTGGGGCGGTGATATCGATTACTGAGGCTGCCTCTGGTCCAGTCACAATTTTGTTCATATAAAAAGCACCCTTTGGATCAAACATGGTCCCACGCGGTGCTAATGCAATAACACTTACTGCGCCATTTAATCCATTAGAGGTTAATGTTGTGCCATCAATTGGATCAACTGCAACATCACAGGCAGGTCCATTGCCATTACCAACCG